>NZ_LQXP01000024.1:0-55713 GCF_003268405.1 Acinetobacter sp. CFCC 11171
ATACCAGTCATGCATAAAATACTGAATCTTAGTGTTTATTAAATTATTCTTTATCCGCATTACCTTTCAACACCATATAAATCAAACCGACAAAGATTAATAATGCACCTGCAAGGCTGCTGACACAGAATAAAACGATTCGGTTATAGGTGGTTAAGTTGAATAATTCATTGGCTAAAATGTAGCGCATGAACAACCATTGTACGACAGAAAAAACAATCAACACGATTGCACGACGACGGACTTCAGGACGCATAGCCATAGGAGAATCACTTAAAGTGGAAATTGAGGCTATTATGCCACTGTCGATAATCGATCTCAATTGAATAAGATTAATCCAAACCCGTGATACACAAATCTTAAGGTTGAGTTTTGTTCAGATCACCTTTATTTACGGTACATATTGATGTTGCCAAAGCAGACCCGAAAGCGTTTATAAGACCAGATATACTGTTCTGGTGCTTGGTTAATGATGTCTTGCATCGCGATGTTCAGTGCGTCGACAGAACATTGTAAGTCTTTAGATAAAATCTCGTCTGATAAGGTTTGGCAATGCACATCAAAGTACTGTAGGTTAGGTTGTCGGATACAACTTAATCCAATGACATTGCATTGGGTTTTTGCAGCAAGTTTTGAAACAAGTGTGATCGATAAAGTATTTTGCCCAAAAAAATTGGAATAAATGCCGCCTGAAGGCTTTGGCAAATGATCAGGTAAAATGACCGTCAGACCACCTTGTTTCAAATGTTTAAAAATGGCACGGATCCCTGTTTCATCTGTCGGGACTAGGGTTGCATTAAACTTCTCACGTGCTTCTAACAGATACCGATTGATTCCTTTATTTTTATTTGGTTTATACATAATCATGGGTTCTGTATACAGATTCAGCCATGCATTGAGTAATTCCCAGCAGCCAAAATGCGGAACCACCACGATCACACCTTTTTTATTTGCCAGTGCTTCCGTGAGGATATTTTCACCATAAATGTTTTTCAATAAGCTCAGGCTATAACTTGGCGGCATCCCCCAACATTTAATAAATTCAATATAGGTCAGGCATTGGCTGCGGATACTTTGATTGATGAGCTGTCTCTGCGCAGTCTCTGACAAATCGGGGTAGGCCAGTTGAATGTTGATGCTAGTGATACGTTTGATCGATGAATTAAATAGATTAAGAATAAACGCGATCATCAAGGCCAAGTTTTGTAACAGCCAAAGTGGCAATAGCGCGATGATTTTGAATATAAAGTACATGGATCACAAGGTCTCAAAATTTACAGCATGGAATAAAATAAATTTTGCCAAGAGACCGGACTTATTCAGTGAAAAGTACAAAAAGATCTGAATCTAAAAACAAAATAATTGGAAGTGGAAAATTGAGCTGTCCATTGCTCAAAGGATGTAGTGAAACATCATAACGTACTTGAAGCGTTTTGATATTAGCAAAGTACATCAAATCTTAAATTTATGTTTTGTAGGTTTTCTACCACCTTTTGTAGGTTGACATAAAAAACCCTGCATAGCGCAGGGTTTTTTGAAACTTAAAATCTAAATCTTAAAATGTAAGATTATTTAGATTCTTCAGCTTTTGGTTTTTCACGTAAGCGAATACCTAAGTCACGTAATTGGTTCGCTTCAACTGGCGCAGGCGCTTGAGTTAAAGGACATTCCGCAGTCTTAGTTTTCGGGAATGCAATCACGTCACGGATAGAAGATGCACCAGTCATCAACATCACTAAACGGTCAAGACCGAATGCTAAACCACCGTGAGGAGGCGCACCGAATTTCAACGCATTTAACAAGAAGCTGAATTTCTCTTCTGCTTCTTCTTCAGAAATACCAAGCGCTTCGAAGATCGCTTTTTGCATTTCTAGGTTATAAATACGAAGTGAACCACCACCGATTTCAGTACCGTTCAATACCATATCGTAAGCAACAGAAAGTGCAGCACCTGGGTTGTTCTTCACTTCTTCAACGCTTGATTTTGGCAGCGTGAATGGGTGGTGAACAGACGTCCATTTACCGTCATCAGTTTCTTCGAACATTGGGAAGTCAACAACCCAAAGTGGCGCCCACTCGCAAGTTGCAAGTTTCATGTCGTGACCGATTTTAATACGTAAAGCACCCATCGCATCATTTACGATTTTCGCTTTGTCCGCACCAAAGAACACGATGTCGCCATTTTCAGCACCAACGCGTTTCAATAGATCAAGTACGATAGGCTCGATGAATTTAACGATTGGAGATTGAAGACCTTCAATACCTTTTTCAAGCTCGTTGACTTTGATGTAAGCCAAACCTTTCGCGCCATAGATACCCACGAATTTAGTGTATTCGTCGATTTGGCTGCGTGGAAGCGCGCCAGCACCTGGTACGCGAAGCGCAACAATACGGCCTTTAGGATCTTTAGCAGGACCTGCGAATACTTTGAACTCAACGTCTTGCATCATGTCTGCAACGTCAACCAATTTCAAAGGAATACGTAAGTCAGGTTTATCAGATGCATAGTCACGCATTGCATCTGCATACGTCATACGTGGGAACTTGTCGAACTGAACGTTTAGAAGTTCTTTGAACATCTTAACCGTTAAACGTTCCATTAAATCCATGATGTCATCGTCACTCATGAACGATGTTTCAACGTCGATTTGTGTGAATTCAGGCTGACGGTCAGCACGTAAGTCTTCATCACGGAAACATTTAGCAATTTGGTAGTAACGATCGATACCGCCAACCATTAACAACTGTTTGAACAATTGTGGAGATTGTGGAAGTGCGTAGAAGCTACCGTTAGAAACACGACTTGGTACTAAATAGTCACGCGCACCTTCAGGAGTCGCACGAGTCAAAATCGGTGTTTCCACGTCTAAGAAACCATTTTCTTCGAAGTAGTTACGAATTAGGTTAGTCAATTTAGAACGGAAACGAAGACGATCTAACATTTCTGGACGACGGATATCCAAGAAACGATATTTCAAACGTACTTCTTCAGAAATATTGGTATTTTCATCATTCAATGGGAATGGCGGAGTTTCTGAACCAGCAAGCACTTCGATTTCTTTACCAAGAACTTCGATTTGACCGCTAGTCATATTCGCGTTTTCAGTACCTGCGTAACGACGACGTACACGGCCTGTAATTTTTAATACGAATTCTGAACGTGCTTTGTCCGCAGTTGCGAATGCTTCAGGAGTATCTGGGTCAATAACCACTTGAACAAGACCATCACGGTCACGCATGTCAAGGAAGATTACACCACCGTGGTCACGGCGACGGTGAACCCAACCGCATAATGTAACGGTTTGGTCAATTTGAGCTTCGGTTAAAGAACCGCAGTAATGAGTTCGCATCATAGCGTTAGAAATCCAACTATATGGGTTAAGGTCAGCGAATACGTAAACAGCGTACCGCTTTTATTCGAATAGGGGATTATGCCTCTTTTTGGCTGTTTTGTCACAAGGACTTATTGCTAAAACAGCCAAATTTACAGCAAATTTTCGGTCAATGATGGGCTTAAGCCGATGACGTTGAAAAAATATTGGTGCTCTTGCTTAAGATCAGAAATATCAGACTACCGAAGCTAAACGTGGCTAAAAATGCACGGAAAAAATAATTAATGGCTTTGCCGACATAGGCATACAAGTCGTGTACAAAGGCATCAGAATAAATACTGTCAGCAAAATAAAAATAACTTGCGATTCCCGCAGCTAAAGACAGGGCCGCTAAACCATATACATAGACTTTGATGGATGTGGGGACGTTTGCAGTACTTCGATAGTGAAGATGATGACGATAAATCATCCATGCCAAAACGGGGAGTGCCAAGCCAGATAATCCAATTTGCAACACACGATGTAGGGGATATGAATGACCAAAAAATGGAATCGGCAGACTTAAGAGATCTTTAAAAGCAAAGGTACGAAAGTCAACATGGGTCAAGCCATCCCAAACAATATGCGTCGAAGTTCCAATGATGAGTGCGAGGATGAGACTGAGCATAAACCCACAGTATTGATTGAAATTCTGTAGATTCAGCGGCTTATTTAAACCAAAAAAAGCAAATAACATCGGGCGATAGAGCACATACCACAGCACACAAAACAGCAAACCAAGGATTAAGTTTGGAACAATTAACCCCGACCATTGATGTGAACCTGCATAGTCAGCATTAGTAAATAAACGGAATAAATCTGGCACCATGTTACCAATTGCGAGTGCTGCAATAGGCAGGCGATTTCCGCTTAATTTGGAAATAGGCGGTGCGAGTACAGCATGGGATATGGTAAAAGGCATTGAACTAAAATAAATATATGAATAAATACAATGTGGTATCGGTGAGTGTATATGATTTGGGCAGATTAGAATGTTTTTTATTGCAAAAGTAATGAAATGTTATATTATAACATTATTCAAAATTAGCCAGATTTGAGTCTCTCCAAATGTCTTTTCATAAGAATTTAATCACAATCTCAATTTTTGCAGTGATTGCACCCAATATTTATGCTGATGATCAGCAACAACAGGTACAAACTTTAGAGGCGATTAATGTTCAGGTTCATCCTTTAAATCAAAGTGCTGCAGATTTTGCGGTTGCAGATAACATTATTAAGCATAAAGATTTGGCACAAGGTGGAGTCACTATTGGTGATGCCATTGCCGGACAACCTGGAGTGTATTCAAATCAGTTTGGTGCAGGCTCAAGTCGACCTGTAATACGTGGGCAAGATGGGCCACGTGTCAAAGTGTTGGAGCATGCATCTGAAACAGCAGATGTTTCAACTTTATCCCCTGACCATGCAGTGACGGTTGATCCAATTTTAGCGAAACAAGTAGAAGTGATTCGTGGGCCATCCACTTTATTATATGCAGCTGGGACGGTTGGTGGGTTGGTGAATGTTACCGATCAAAAAATTCCAACGCAGATGCCTGAAAATGGTTTAGAGGGGCAGGTTGGGCTACGTTATAACTCAGGTAGTGGCGAAAAATTATCGAGTGCAGGTGTCACTGCAGCGCTAGGAGAAAATTTTGCACTGCGAGTTGAGGGATCAAAGCGTAAAGCCAATGACTATATCGTACCCAATTATTTCCATGATCATGATGGCGAATTAGAAAAAGAACGCCGCGTTGGCAACACCTTTGCAGAAGGGCAAAATGTCAGTGTAGGTGCGTCATGGATTCATGATCGAGGTTTTGCTGGACTGTCTTATAGCAACCGTCAAGACCAATATGGCTTGCCGGGGCATAGTCATGAATATGAAAGCTGTCATCCACATGATGATCATTTGCATTGTGACGGGCATGATAATCATGATCACAGCGATGAGCATGATCATTCAGCCCATGACGACCACGATCATGACCATGATGCTGCTGGTCCGTGGGTCGATTTAAAGTCAGAACGCTATGATTTCCGTACCGAACTTGCGAATCCGTTTGCGGGCTTCCAAAAAATCCGTGCACATGCAAGTTATACCGATTATCAACATGATGAAATTGAAGGTGATACAGCGGCAACGACCTTTAAAAGTCAGGGCTATGATGGTCGTTTAGAGTTGGTGCATAACCCGATTGCGGATTGGGAAGGGGTGATAGGCGCACAATACAATCAGCAAAAGCTCAATATCAGTGGCGAAGAGTCATTGATCAACCCAAATAAAACCCAAAAATGGAGTGTATTTGGTTTAGAACATAAACAATTTGGTGATTTTCATGTCGAGCTGGGCGCCGTGTCGATCAGCAGAAAATTCAGATCGATTCTGCACAAAAAGATTATGACGATTATGGTATTTCCTACTCAGGTGCTGTGAACTGGGCGTTTGCACCCAATTATAAATTATCCTTGGTGGGTTCTCATCAAGAGCGTTTGCCATTGGCGCAAGAGCTCTATGCAGATGGTAAGCATTTTGCGACCAATACCTATGAACGCGGAAATGAAAATCTAGATGTTGAAAAATCTAATAATCTAGAATTAGGTTTCCATTATGAAAAAGATCAGTTGGATTATCACGTTCATGTGTACCACAACTGGTATGACAACTACATTTATGCTGCAACCAAAGATAATTTTGAAAACTTCCGCTTAGTTGATTACACCCAAGACAAAGCCAAGTTCTATGGCGCGGAAGCTCAAGTGGGTTATGCCATTAATGATATGTATAAACTCAGTGTCTTTGGTGACTATGTACGCGGCAAAATTGATGGTGAAAATGCGCCACGTGTGCCTGCAGGGCGCTTAGGAACTAAGGTCGATGTTGACTTTGCCGATGGTTGGTCAGGTCTTGCAGAATATTCACATGTATTCAAACAAGACAAAATCACTGCATTTGAGCGTGAAACAGATGGCTACAATATGGTGAATTTGGGTGTGGCCTATAGTGGTCAATTGAAAGATCAAAATGATTATCGAGTCTATTTCAAAGCCAATAATTTATTGGATGAAGATGTTTACTCTCATACGTCATTCCTTGCCAATATTCCACAAGTCGGTCGTAATTTTACGGTTGGTCTTGAATTTGGTTTCTAATTGAATTTGCACAGACTTCTCTAAGTAAGTCTAGGTAAAGTCACAGAAATCCTCTTGAAAAATCAATGAATAAAACCTAGTCTGAGCGCATTAGACTAGGTTTTTTCTTATGCGCATCATTCAACGAATACATCACAAGCTCAATTGGTCACGTCGTCGCTATGTGGGTGTGGTCATTGGTTTATTGGTTTTAGGTTATTTGGCCTCGGCAACCTATCACACGCTAAAGCCACTCCCAGAAGGGTTGAACTACACAGGAAAACTTCGCCATGCTGAAGTGAACTTTTTAGTGGATGAAACCTATATCGATGCGCAAGGAAAGCAGCAACAGGAACATCGCATTTTTAAAGAAATGCTGAAAATGATTGAGGAAGCACAGTCGACCATTGTGTTGGATATGTTTCTCTTTAATCCGCAAGTTGGTGACTCTCAATTAAAACATGAACAATTAACACAGGAGTTGACCGATGCGCTGATTTTGAAGCGTCGTCTATCTCCTCAAGTGGAAATTTTTGTGATTACTGACCCAGTCAATTCGGTATATGGCGGCATTCAACCCGAACATTATCGTCAATTACGACAAGGGGGCATTGAGTTGATCGAAACCAATTTGGTACCGCTTCGTGCATCCAACCCAGCATGGTCAGGCTTTTGGTATATCTGCTGTCAAGATATTGGCAATAACCCACAAAAAGGTTGGTTACCGAATCCATTAGGTACGGAAAAAGTGACGATTCGCAGCTATATGGATCTTTTCAACTTTAAAGCCAATCATCGTAAAACCTTGGTGGTAGATACCGTTGAAGGTTGGAAAGGTTTAGTCACCTCTATGAATCCACATGATGGTAGCTCACGACATTCCAATGTGGCCTTAACCGTCAAAGGCATGACCGCGATTGATCTGTTAAAGACCGAGCAAGCCGTAGGCATGATGTCCAAAGCCAATATTCCATTTGTGGTGATTAAGGATGTTGAAGCCGCGAAAACTGAGCCTCAAGTACAGGTGCTGACTGAAAAAGCCATTTATGATGGCGTATTAGATATGATTAATACGGCACAAAAAGCGGGTACAGAAATTGATATTGCGATGTTCTACTTGTCAGAACGTAAAATTATCAAGGCACTCATTGCTGCGCATGAACGTGGCGTGAAAGTGCGTGTATTACTCGATCCGAATAAGGATGCTTTTGGACGTACCAAAAATGGCATTCCAAATCGACCTGTAGCATCCGAATTACATGAGGCGGGTATTGATGTACGTTGGTGTAATACCCAAGGTGAGCAGTGCCATAGCAAGATGATTTTAAAACGTACTGCTTATCAAGCCGATATGATTTTAGGTTCTGCCAATTTCACGGCGCGTAACTTGAAAAATTATAATTTAGAAACTGATTTACGAGTGATCGGTGTGAAAGATGCTCAAGTTTTTAAAGATGTATCACAGTACTTTAATACTGCTTGGTCAAATCTGGATGGTAAACAAATGAGTGTCGATTATAGTAAATATGCGGATGAATCGACCTTGAAATATGTGTTGTATCGCTTTATGGAATGGAGCGGAATATCTACTTTTTAGAATTGTCTTAATCTCCCAAATCCCTCTTTTAAAAAGAGGGACTTTCCTCTCTTTTTTAAAGGGAGGTTAGGAGGGATTTAATCAGTTTTAATTCTTCGGTACAGGATTCGGCGGAACGATTTGATCTAAATCTTTATCTGACATTTGATCTAATTCTTTAATATCCGTTTTGATTTTCCATTTATCTGCATCTTCTACCGGTTGAGGTAAACGAGCTTCTAACCAGTCACAGATGACATCTGGTGGAAAGTCAGCATGGTTACATTGAATCACCCAAGACAAGAATTGTTTTGCTTCGCCATTCATATATGGTGGCGGAGAAACCGGTAAAAATTGAGTCGGTAAGCGTTCATTTTTAGAAATATAGTTCAATACATGGCCCAATTCTTGAACAGTTTGCCATGCTAAAGGGTGATCTACATTAATTTGAAATTTGAACCACCACGCATTTTTGCCATCGGTGCCGTAGGAGTCGATTAAGGCTTCTTGGATACTTGGTACTTTCGAAAAAAATTGATGAAGTCGGTCAAAACTTAATTCAGACACAGCGTTTGATCCACTACGAAATAAAATCAATCTTAGCATAATCCAATCAAAAACAGGCTAGCATGAAGGTGCGATCAGCTTGGTCGGAAAATTAACAAATTCTTGCATTTGATGGATTTTTATTCATTTTTTCTCCTAAAATGGGTTTTATACTTAATCTATATACCGTGAAGGAAAGCTCGAGTGAAAGCAACATTATTCTATGCAATGGCAGGTGTGATGCTGATCAGTGCTTCGGCCAGTACTTTTGCGGAAAACAAATGGGCAAACTACCAAGGTGTGGATACATCAAAACCACAACACCGCCCACCGTCGATGAATCGGCCTGGTTATCCCCAACATGGTCAAAGCTATCCACAGCATGCTCCCAATTACCCGCAGCATTACCCGAACTATCCTCATCGCCCTCAATATCCCAATTATCCAAACCGTCCATATCCACCACAGGTGCAAAATGGCATAAGTATTCAATATCAAGCACCGACTACGATTATCCAAAATTCGCAGAGCTATAGTTGGGTCAATGGCGATCTTGCCAGCGCTAGTATTTCGAGTTCGACCTATACGTTTATCAGTGATTGGCAGCGTTTAGGTTTACCTGCACCCCCAAGTGGCATGTACTGGATCTTTGAAAATGGTCGCTATGTGCTGGTGCCTAATCGATAAGGTTTATAACCTCTCCCTTGCGTAGCAGTGCTACTCATCTCTTAAAAGGAGAGGGAACGATTTAGTGTTTAAGCCAATTCATCATCTTGTGGGCGAGGGGTTTTTCCTTCAGGCAGTGGCTTTTCGGAATGCTTGTCTCGAATAACCGAAGGGTAAGTCCAAGAGGCATAGCGCACAATCAAAATGGCCACAGCAAGAATGAGGATCGAACCTGTAGTAATGACCAAGCCCATATCTGCTTTATGGTCATGTTGAATGTCCGAAATCAGTAAACGGGTCAGGGCAGTAATGGCAATATAAATCAGGAAGCGTACTGGCATGTGGTTGGTTTTAAAATAAATACCGACCATGGCACCGAGTTCAAGGTAAATAAACAATAATAAAATATCGTCAATCGTGGCGAATTGTTTAACCGTAATAATTTCAAAAATGGTATGACCCGCAGACCATAAAATCATACAGCCGATGATAAACAGCGCAAGATAATGAAAACCTTCTACAGCAATATTGCCAAGTCGGTCGAGGAGGGCTTCGATTTTTTCTACTTTGGGATCACGATGTGTCATATATATTCCTCCTGTGTAAATTGCGTAAATATTCAATGAAGAACGAGTCATTAAATACCAAGCAAATTTCATGCACATGAAGCGCATATGACAAAAATATTTTTTAGGTTCAATAAAGGTTTTAATGTTAAGTTTGAGCTTAAATTTTGTCCTATAAGAATGAAGCGACGATGTATCAACCAACGCATTTTAAACATGATGAACTCCCTGATCTGATTGATCTTATGCGTAAGTATGCTTTGGGGACAGTAATACTGACTGCACCCAATGGTGAGTTGGAAGTGAATCATTTACCACTAGAATATGACGCTGAGTCAGGCGAATTGGGCATATTGCGCGGTCATATTGCCAAGGCCAATCCAATGTTTGAATTGCTAAATCAGTCAGCACAAGCCTATGTGATTTTTCATGCCGACGAAGCATATATTTCGCCAAGCTGGTATGAAGGAAAGCAGGAACATCATCGCGTTGTGCCGACATGGAACTATCGCGTGGTACATGTCAAAGGCACAATTCGTAAAGTTGACGATGAAAAATATTTACGAGGAGTTTTGGCTCGGCTGACTCGACAACATGAAGCTAGCCAACCCGTGCCATGGAAAATGGGCGATGCGCCTCATGATTTTATCGCGGAACAACTGGAAAAAATTATAGCGATTGAAATCGAAATAGACTCAATTTTGGGTAAGTTTAAAGTGAGTCAAAATCGCAGCGTTGTAGATGCAATGAATGTGGCAAAAGCTTTGGAAATGTCGAATGCTGAAATGGTTGAGTCGATCAAAAAATTTTATCCCATGAAATAACAGGCTAAAGAATCATGCCCAATAGGATTGAAACTGAACGTTTATGCCTGAGAAAGCATCAGTTAGGAGATGAAATTTCATTATTTGATACATATTTTTCGAATATAGAAGCAACTCGTTATCTGCAGCGGTTGCCACATTTAACGATTCAACAGGCTAAGAGTGTTTTAGAAAAGTGGGCAGATCATTATTGGTCGATACACAATCCTGATTTTGCATGGGTGATTAGTGATAAGAATACGCATTTAGCGATGGGCTTACTGTATTTCTTCAATCAAGAAAACCATGGAGAAATACATTTTGGGTTAGGGGTGAATTTTCATGGTTGTGGTTATATGACTGAGGCTTTAATTGGAGGAATTAAGTATTTAAAGCAGAATCATGTCACGAATGTTGTTTCATCTTTTTGTGCTGAGAAACATCTAGCATCACAAAATGTCTTAATGAAGGCAGGATTTAAACAAGATAAAGATACAACGCATTGGGCTACATTTCCAATGCTAGACGATCAGCTCCATTCTTGTTTTACATATCGAATGGAATTAGGAGATTGTGAATAAGTAAGTATGCTTATGATTTTTTGAAAAAGTTGCACTCAGTGTTTATGTAATAAGAGCAGTAAAATAAAAAAATGCCCGATAAATCGGGCATTTTTGATTTTGTACGGCTAATTAAGCTTGGTTGGTAAAGTAATCTTCAGAGAAGTTCATGATCACTTCAGAACCTGCTTTTACTTTAGCAATGCGTAAAGCCAATTCAGGTAAAATACGCTGCGTGAAGTAAAGAGTCAGTGCAAGTTTGTTTTGGTAGAACTCGCCATCTTTGTCTTTTGCTGCATCTGCAATGCGGGCAAACATATAGGCAAAGCTGAGTAGGCCTACAGCATGTAGGTAATCAACTGCTGCTGAGTTCGGGAACTCAATATTTTCACGAGCAGCTTCAAGTACATATTGAGTCACCGCTTCAACTTCAGCTGCTGCATCTAATGTTGCATCTTTGATGTAGTTCAAGCTGGCATCTAAGTTATTGGCAAAATCGCGGATTTCTTGGATATATTCAGCAATGAATTCACCATTGCACTTAATGGTTTTACGACCAATTAAGTCTTGAGATTGAACGCCGTTGGTCCCTTCGTAAATCTGTGCGATACGCAGGTCACGAATACATTGTTCCATACCCCATTCACGGATAAAGCCGTGACCACCGAAGACCATTTGGGCATCTAGCGTTGCTTGGAAAGCTGTATCTGTCAAATACGCTTTCGCAATAGGTGTTAACAGCGCAACACGGTTATTGGCTGCTTTGACTGCTTCTGGGTCAGTAGAGAACTTGGTAATGTCCAGTTGTTGACCAACATAAACCGCAAATGCACGAGACGCTTCATTGTTGGCACGTGCGTTCAGCAACATACGACGTACATCACCATGAACTAAGATGCTGTCTGCAGGTTTTGCAGGTGATTGAACGCCAGACGCGCTACGGCCTTGTAAACGATCAGTCGCATATTGCGCTGCATTTTGATAAGCAAATTCAGAAGCACCTAGGCCTTGAATACCCATAGACAGACGTTCGTAGTTCATCATGACGAACATCGCTGCAAGGCCTTCATTTTCTTTACCAACCAGGTAGCCTTTCGCACCATCAAAGTTCATCACACATGTTGCAGACGCTTTGATCCCCATTTTATGTTCAATAGAACCAGGGCCTACAGCATTACGCTCTCCCAATGAACCATCTGCATTCACCAAGAATTTAGGTACGATGAATAGTGAAATTCCGCGTGAGCCCGCAGGCGCATCAGGCGTTTTCGCTAAAACTAAGTGGATGATATTTTCAGAAAGGTCATGGTCACCGCCAGTGATGAAGATTTTCGTACCAGTAATGTTATAAGTACCGTCTTCATTACGTTCAGCTTTAGTTTTGATAATACCTAAATCTGTACCTGCATGCGGTTCAGTTAAGCACATCGTGCCTGACCATTCGCCTGTATACATTTTTGGCAAATAAGTTTCTTTTTGCTCTTGTGATGCATAGCTGTTTAATGCCATGCCTGCACCTACAGAAAGAAGCGGGTAGAGCATGAATGATGGGTTGGTTGCAAACAGCATTTCGTCAGACAGAACAGTCAGCATTTTTGGCATGCCTTGACCGCCCCATTCTTCATCTGCGCCTAGACCAATCCAGCCGCCTTCTGCATATTGTTTAAATGCTTCTTTGAAACCAGCAGGAGTCGTGACATTGCCATTGCTATAGGTTGCGCCTTCTTCATCACCTGTGCGGTTTAAAGGATGAGTGACGTTTTGCGCAAATTTTGCCATTTCTTCAAGAATGGCTTCTGCAGTAGCAGCATCAACGTGAGCAAGATTTTCGTTGTTTTGCCAGAATTGTTCTGCTTTAAAAACATCATTTAAGATGAATTTCATATCTGCAAGCGGCGCATTATAAATTGGCATGTTCGTTCACCTGTTTATTGTTTGAATCTGTGGACTTGGGGCAATTTGTATCAACACAAAGCGTGGCGAAAATTGACCAAAGTAAAATTATGGGACTATTTATAAAGAAAAAGGACTGCCAATGCTATGACCGTCCTTTCTCTATTTCTGCACTCACGAGTACAATTTTTTGAATATGTTTTAGATATTCACATTAGAATGCAAAGTGTTCTGCATCCAATGCCATAAGAGGATCTAGGCCACCTGCAATCACTTCTACATGAGAGCGAACGCGTGGTAAGATTTTCTTGAAGTAGAAGCGAGCAGTCGTTACTTTTGCATTGTAGAAATCAACATCTGTTGTTCCTGCAGCTAAAGTTTCTTGTGCAACTAAGGCCATGCGAGCCCATAAATAAGCAAGCGTTACATAACCAGAGAAGTAGAGGTAATCGACTGCAGCAGCACCTACTTCTTCAGGGTTTTGCATTGCTTTCATACCAATCTGCATGGTTAAGTCGCCCCATTCTTTGTTTAGCGCAGCAAGCGGCTCAACAAATTCTTTCATGGCAGCGTTGTCTTTGTTAGCTTCAACAAATTTATGGATGATCTTGGTGAAGTCTTTCAACATTGCACCTTGAGTACCCAATACTTTACGGCCTAACAAGTCAATTGCTTGAATTTCAGTCGTACCTTCGTACAAGCAAGAGATACGTGTATCACGTACGATTTGCTCCATACCGTGTTCTGAAATGAAGCCGTGGCCACCAAATACTTGAACACCGTGTTTTGCAGATTCAGAACCTGTTTCAGTCAAGAATGCTTTAGCAATTGGAGTTAATAATGACAAGATATTGTCAGAGAACTTACGTTCTTCTTCAGTTGCACCTTGTTCCACGATATCGGCATGGAAAGACAATAAGTAAACCAGAGCACGACCAGCTTCAGCAAATGATTTTTGCGTAAGCAGCATGTTGCGCACTGCAGGGTGCACGATAATTGGATCTGCTTCTTTTTCAGGTGCTTTAGGGCCTGAAAGTGAACGCATTGCCAAACGGTCTTTTGCGTAAGCAAGTGCACCTTGGAAAGCGCCTTCAGAAGCTGAAAGACCTTGTACAGCAGTACCGATACGTGCAGTGTTCATGAATGTGAACATGCAGTTTAGACCGCGGTTTTCAGGGCCAATCAAGAAGCCTTTTGCGTTATCAAAGTTGATGACACAAGTCGCGTTACCATGGATACCCATTTTGTGTTCAATCGAACCACAACGTACCGCATTGCGCTCACCAATTGAGCCATCAGCATTTACATTGAATTTAGGTACGATGAATAATGAAATACCTTTCGTGCCTTTTGGTGCACCTGGAAGACGAGCAAGTACGATATGGATGATATTTTCAGCCATGTCGTGTTCACCAGCAGAGATAAAAATTTTCTCGCCAGAAATTGCGTAGCTACCATCTGCTTGTGGTTCAGCTTTAGAGCGGATAATACCTAAGTCAGAACCTGCATGAGATTCTGTTAAGCACATGGTACCTGTCCATTCACCTGAAACAAGTTTAGGCAGGTAAGTGTCTTTTTGTTCTTGAGA
Organism: Acinetobacter sp. CFCC 11171; assembly: GCF_003268405.1. Lineage (NCBI taxonomy): Bacteria > Pseudomonadati > Pseudomonadota > Gammaproteobacteria > Moraxellales > Moraxellaceae > Acinetobacter > Acinetobacter sp. CFCC 11171. The sequence goes on from NZ_LQXP01000024.1 coordinate 14,701, forward strand.
ACCGTGATGTTCTAATGTGCGGACAGCACCATGAGATAGACCAGGGTACATACCCCATGCCCAGTTCGAAGTACCCACCATTTCTGAAATGATGTTGCCTAAAGAAACCGGTAAGCCTTGACCGCCGTATTGTTCTTCAGCAGATAAAGATGGGAAACCGAGTTCGATATATTTTTGATACGCTTCTTTAAAACCAGTTGGTGTTGTTACAACGCCATCATTCCAAGTACAACCTTCACGGTCGCCGACTTGGTTAAGAGGAGAAAGTTCATTTTCACAGAAGTCAGCAGCAGCTTCTAGATATTGGTCAACCAACTCACGACTTACGGTGTCAGAAAATGCAGGCAGTTGTGCGTAGTGATCTTCTGCTTTTAAAAGTTCATGCAGAACAAATTGCATATCACGTAAGGGCGCTTTGTATTGTGGCATATCGTTTTCCTCAATACTGGTTTCTACCAGCGTTAGTAATCCTAAATAACATTTGAACGTGTCTTCAATGACACGTATTGGAATGGTTCTAATCGTGCAACATCTTCTTATTGGGTACAAGCATTTCAGGGTGATTTGTTGGTGACTGTAAAGTCAAAGAAATATCCCTTGAAAAAGCTAAGTGCATTGAGTGTAAACGCTTTTAGATGAAAATGAATGACACAAATAGTCAAAAAGCGTAAAAAGATATGTCCAATAAAAAAGCACTCATGGGAGTGCCTTTTTTAAGCAATGATATTGCGATCTAAGTTTGGATTATTTTACTGGTGCTGGCGTTGGGGCAACAGGGGCTTTAGGTTGGAAGCGAACTTCACATTTACCATTGATTTGCTGTTCGCCAACTTTAATCGCAACCGCACTGCCATCAGTCTTGCCTTGGCATGCTTTCATAATGGCTTGTTGCTTCGCTTGGTGTTCAGCTAAACGTTGATCAAACTGTTTAGTCAGTTCTGCACGTTTTGCATCAGTCAGTGGCTCACCGCGTTGCATCTGACCACGCATGTCGCCACGCATTGGACGATGTTCACCGCGCATTGGTTTGTGTTCACCACGTGCTTTTTTCATGTCTTGACGGTCTGCTTTGAACACCATGGTACATGTACCATCAATGTTTTTATCGCCAGCTTTTACTTGAATTGTTGAACCTGTCGTCTTGCCATTACAAGCTTTTTGCATATCAGCAAACACTTGACGTTGCTCGGCACGCATTTGTTTAAAATGTTCACGTTGCTCAGGTGACATACGACGGTCGTGATCACCATGATGTTGTTTCATCATACGGCCATGATCGTTATCTTTTGGTGCGGTTGTCGATTGACAGGCAGTTAATGCACCCATGCTCAATACGCTTACACTGATTAAAGCCATTTTGGTCATTTGTTTCATAGTCTTTACCCCACCAGATTAGATCTTTTTCCGATGGTTAAAGATTAAATAATAAAGATGTAGAAACAATGGAGAGTTTTTTAGTTGCGTGTTCGCTACAATAATGAATATAGAAGAAAAATGAGAGTTCTCTTTTGAAAATACGTCGTATCCCGATTGCCCTACGCTTGTTTCTGACTGTGCTGTTGACGACGCTCGTCATCACAACGGTAAGTCTTGGCGTTTTGCATTGGAATATGCAGCGTAATTTCACCAAATATGTGGCCGATGTCGAGATGCAAAAGCTTGACCATGTCATTGAAAATTTAGCCGATGTGTATACGGTCTATCATGATTGGGGCAATGCGATTCAGGCACAGATTCTGCAAATTGAAGGGCAGGCAGCGCCAGATGACTATGATCGTCTCTCTCGGTGGTGGCTACGTCGTCAATATGACATTGCATTGCAGCAGCGCTATTTCCAAGATCATAGTTTAAATGCAGCATCGATGCTGGCAACACCACAGCATACGGCAGAGCAAAAAATTGAAGAGCTGAAATGGCTGGAACAAAACTTACCATCTGAGTTCCAACCCTTTGAAGGTTTAAAATTTCCTTTAAGTACGAACCAAAATGTATTCCGTCCAAAAGAGTCGAACACAGATGAAAAAGATGAAGATCAATCCTCACAAAGTAACAGTAATAATGGTGGTAAGAAACAATTTATCCAAATGCCTGACCGCTTGGGCTTGAGTTCGCGTTTATCTTTATATGATGCACATCGCCAATTTGTTGTGGGTGAGCCGACAGATGAACAAATATCTTATCGTCCGATTATGGTGAATAATCAAATCGTGGGATATTTGGGGCTCAAACCTGTACTCGATCAAGATGATGCGATCAGTATTAACTTCTTTAGTAAGCAAAAACGTTATTTATTATTGGTTTATGTGCTGACGTTTATTGCAAGTTTGATTACAGCATTGTTATTGGCAACATACTTTAAAAAACCGATTCAGCGTTTGTTAATGGGAACACGTGAATTAACCAAGGGTAATTATCAACATCAAGTTGCAGTGAACCGTAATGATGAGCTTGGTGATTTATCGAATGAATTGAATCAGTTGGCCGTAATTCTCGATCAGCATGAAACGTCACGTCGTCAATGGGTGGCTGATACTTCACATGAATTGAAAACGCCATTGGCCGTGTTACAGGCTCAAATTGAGGCGATGCAGGACGGTATTCGTAAGCCAACGCCAGAGCATTTTACTTCGATGCTGAATCAAGTGAGTAGTTTGAAAAAATTGACCAAAGATTTGGCAGATTTGGCACAAGCCGATGCACAACAACTGAATTGTTATTTGACCACGCTCAATCCTTGGGATGTAGTGATCCAAGAGGTTGAAAGCTTTAAGCCGAAGTTTGAGCAAGCGGATTTGAAAATTACCGCAATGGGCGAAGGGACTTCATTACAATTAGATATAGACCGTTTTAAACAGATTATGGTCAACTTATTGGGTAACAGTATTCGTTATACGGAAGCTGGTGGTGAAGTGCATGTTCATACTGAGCAAGATGAAACCCAGTGGACCGTGTATGTTGATGACAGCCCATTTGGTTTAACTGATGAACAGTTGGCACGTTTAGGTGAGCGTTTCTATCGTGTGGATGATTCACGTACGCGTGCAACTGGTGGTACAGGACTAGGATTGGCGTTATCCGTAAAAATAGCTAGAGCATTGGGTGGAGAGTTGAGTTTTGATCATTCTCCATTGGGCGGTTTGCGTTGCAAATTGACATTTCCCAAACAGATGAAATATTAAAAGGAAGCATGCATGAAACATATCATGTTGGTTGAAGATGAAGTGGAACTTGCACAGCTAGTGCGTGATTATCTAGAGGCTGCAGGCTTTGAAGTCAGCATGTTTCATGATGGTCAAGAAGCCTATGAGAGCTTCACGCAGCGTAAGCCGAGTCTAATGATTTTGGACCTAATGGTGCCACGTATGGATGGCTTAACCATTTGTCGTAAAGTCCGTGAGCAGTCTGATCTGCCAATTATTATGGTGACTGCACGAACTGAAGAAATCGACCGTGTATTGGGGCTCAATATGGGTGCTGACGATTATGTCTGCAAACCGTTTAGTCCGAAAGAATTGGTGGCACGTGTGCAAGCGGTATTACGTCGTTTAGAACGTAAAGCAGAGCCAGAGGTGAATGATTTATTCCGTATGGACAAAGCACAGCAACGCATTTGGTATCAACAAAAAGCGTTGAGCTTAACGCCAACAGAGTTTCGTTTACTAGAGTTGTTTTTAGAGCATGTAGGGCAGGTGTATTCACGTGCGCAATTGCTTGATCATATTAACCCAGACAGTTTTGAAGTGGCTGACCGTGTGATTGATAGTCATATTAAAAATTTACGTCGTAAGATTTCAGATGCAGCGGAAACTGGCAACCGTCATGAGTGGATTCAAGCCGTGTATGGCGTTGGTTATCGTTTTGAATATCCAGAAGATTAAAATAGATTGTGAATACTAAAAGGACAGGCTTCGGCCTGTTTTTTTTTGCTACGTGTATAGCTAGTTGCATTAATTTTAAATACAAGAAGAACCGAAAGCCATAAAGATATAAAATGCGAAACTTGCGCATTTTATGAAAATTGGTTATTATTTTGCTGGAATATTAACCAGTATGTTTGAGCTGGCAAAGTTCAATGTAGACATAACAATTTTTAAAAATGGAACAGCCAGAGGGCAGAACAGATGAAAAATAGCGCTTTTGTAAAAATAATAATGGTCACGGGTGTCTTGGGTTTAACGGCATGTGGCGGTAGTGATCGTGACGAGACAGGGAGTGTACCGCCAGAGGCAGTTGCCGATGCTATGGTACAAAAAAGTGTAGAAGAGCTGACTTTATTAGATGTGAATAATCTTGCTTTAAATGCTGCGTCGATTCAGATTTTAAGTGATGAAGAATGGCAAAAAGTACAAGCAGGCAGTCTGAAAATAGCAACGAATACAATTACAGCGGATGATTCTGAGCAGTTCTTTCCACCGATCAATAGTTTACCGACAGCAACTCATTTTAAAGATCAAAGTTATCTTGCCAATGCTCAAGGCATCGTTAAACTGCCTAAATTGGCTGCAGGCACATATTATGTTTTGGTCACTAAAAATGGGCAGTCTGCAGTTTCGGCATTCTTGATCCATCCTAAAAATACCAATAAGAGCATTGTGTTGAATGTGGTTCTCAACTGCTTAGACCAAGACTGTCAGACACTAAGTGATGCACCAGTCAATGATGCAGTGGTCGGAACATTGTCTGGTCAAGTGATTTTTAAAGGGAAACCTTTGGCGAATGCGCAAGTGTCATTGTCTGGCGGTACAGCGACCAATGGCGCATTTGTTAGTGCTTTGACTGATGCCAATGGATATTTCACGCTTTCATTTAATGTATCCAGTGCGCTGCTTGAAGCATTGAAAAATGCCACGCTCACCATTAACGGTGCAGGAATTAACACTATTACGAAAAAAGTTACGGTCATTGCTTCTTCTGCATCGGGCTATCAATTTGAAGTGCTGCCCGAAACAGCATCTGTAGATGCGGTATGGCGTGAAACTTTTGAAGCGGATTCTGCTACTCGCAATGCATGGACAAGGTCGCAGCCAAGTGTGGCCAATGTTGATTGGCAGTTGCTAAACAAAGGTCACAACATCCGTAATAATCAAGTGAATCAGCGTGTACGCTTAGCGCCGAATGACCAAAGTCAAGGCAAGGTGCCTGAGCCACTGCAAGGTAATACGGCATATTGGTATGGCGACAAAGTAAATGGCAACTTTATTGGCGCTTTAAGTGATTCATCTTTGGCTCCAGAGTTTGATGGCGGAACATCTAATACCCATAATATGGGTGAGTTAATCTCACCTGCCATTAATCTAAGCCAGTATCAAGCACCTTTGAGTTTAAGCTTTAAAACATGGTGGGAAATTGAGTCGGTCAATCCAAATAATCAAGGGTTCGATTTGATGAATATTTTAGTTTCTACCGACGGTGGCAACAGCTTTAAGACCTTGGCTCGATTAAACCCGCTGGCAGATCCGTCCTCTGCATATGAGCGCGCGCCGATTCCATACAGTAATTTAGGCTTTAACCTCGCGCCGGCTGCTGTTCAGCAAGAAGCAATTTCATTGGATGAATATGCAGGCAAGGCCAATGTTCAACTGAAATTCCAATTCAAAACGGTCGATCAACTTTATAACGGTTTCCGCGGATGGATGATTGATGATGTGGTGATTCAGAAAAAAGCCGGAACTTTCCCATTATTTGATGGAGCGAGTTTTGATGAAAATTCAGATAGTTTCTCTCAGGACTATACTGGCGTCGCTGCAAAACAAGCGGGCACTGTGCTGAAAAGCACGAAGAGTTATGCACGGTGGGCTGAAGTGCCACAGCGTAAATAACGATTTACATGGTGGCGCAGTATGAATGGTTAGAATAGGATTAGGCGTACTGCATTCGCGATCAATCAACCATCAAGCGTGGTGAATGCTAAAAACAGCTCTCAATTGAGAGCTGTCTATATTTAAAGGGACAATATATTCAGCCACTTAAGTATGCTGGCAGCTAAATTTTCTGGCTGTTCTAATAGAACCATATGGCCTATATTGTCCATCCTATCAAGTTGACCAAGTGCTATGCAGTAATGCAGCTCACGCACTGTATTCCATAATGATTCGTACAGAAATAATCTGCGAATATTTGGCTGCAAAGAGCTGCACAGGCTACAATCCACTTTTTTATAAGATGAGAACGTGTTGTGAGCAGCGAAATGCCTCAACTGCAGCGCCGATTAAAGAACCGTCATATTCAGCTGATTGCAATGGGTGGCGCAATCGGGACAGGGCTATTTTTAGGCTCTGCGCATATTATTGAGTCGGCTGGACCATCGATAATTCTGGGCTATTTGATTGGTGGCTTGATTGCTTTTCTGATTATGCGCCAGTTGGGCGAGATGGTTGTACAAGAGCCAGTCACAGGTTCATTCAGTCATTTTGCTTTTAAATATTGGGGCAAGTTTGCTGGCTTTTTAACGGGCTGGAACTACTGGATTCTCTACATTTTAGTGGTGATGACCGAGCTGACTGCGATAGGCAAATATATCAATTACTGGTGGCCGCATGTGCCTGCTTGGGTTTCAGTTCTGGTGTTTTTTGCTGTGATTACGCTAGCCAATTTAGCCAATGTCAAACTGTATGCAGAATCTGAATTTTGGCTGTCGATGATTAAAGTTGTGGCGATTGTTGCCATGATTATTTTTGGTATATACCTGCTACTTACAGCAGGCGCAGACTCTACCGCTTCGATTAGTAATTTATGGGTACATGGCGGCTTCTTCCCGCACGGTTTTGAAGGCTTATTCTACATGCTAGCCTTTATGATGTTTGCTTTTGGCGGCATTGAATTGATCAGCATGGCGGCGGCTGAAACTGAAAATCCTGATCAAAATATTCCCAAAGCGGTGAATCAGACCGTGATCCGCGTGTTCTTATTTTATATCTGTTCCTTGGCGGTACTGCTGTCGCTGGTGCCGTGGAATCAGTTGAAACTTGGCGGTTTGGATCATAGTCCTTTTGTGATGATTTTTAATCAGATGGGGATTGATTGGGCGGCACATTTGCTGAACTTTATTATTTTGACTGCATCCGTTTCGGTCTGTAATAGCGGCATGTATGCCAATAGCCGCATGCTGCTGGGTTTGGCAGAACAGGGCAATGCGCCAAAAGCATTTAAACATGTGAATAAATACGGTACGCCGATTGCCGCAGTTTTATTTTCTGCTTTGCTGATTTTTGGCTGTGTGCTGCTGAATTATTTCTTACCTGAAAAAGCATTGAGTTATTTGATTTATATCGTGGTGAGCGCTGCGGTGCTGAATTGGATGCTGATCAGCTTGATTCACCTGAAGTTTAGAAAAGCGATGCATCAGCAGGGCATACTGACCAAGTTTCCTGCATTATTTGCACCGTTCACCAACTATTTTGTTTTGGTGTTCATGCTGATTATTTTATACATCATGTGGAATCAGGGCTTTATGCTGTCGGTGCTGATGCAGCCCGTATGGATTTTACTGCTGTATGTGCTGTTTAAAGTGATGCAATTGAAGAAGGTTTAATACCATGAAGGCTTAGGGATGAGCCTTTGTTCACTGTCACTAAAAAATGATTTTGAAAAATTCTGACAAAATACGCAAATTGAGTGAATATTCATATAAAAACTGCTCTAGTGCACTCAATTCTAGGGCGAATTTATATAAGATTATGATTTATATTGGATAAAACAAATTATTTCGTATAACGTGTATTATGCTGATTTTAGAAAACTTAATCTATGTTATATGACAGAAGCTTGGAATATTAATTCAATAAAAAATTATTTAATTTTTCAAAAGTCTTCGATGATTTTTTACTTCAATAAACCTAGGTTTGTATAAATTTTCTCACGCTGAGTAGCATTTGTTTGATTACGACCATTGTTATGATAATTTTGTTCTATAAATATGGCCGCTTCTTTCTCTGACATAGGTTTTTTCATGCTAGAAGCAGCTAATAATATGCTATATAGATTAAAGCGATCTTCAGGATATATACAAGCATTATTAACGGTATCCATTGTCATTGCTTGATCTGCATCAGGATACATAAGCTTAAGTTTGCTTACAGTATCTTGGATGCAATATTGATATAGACCTTGGGTTTGTGCAGCACCTTCCATAATTTCAGATTCAGTTAATATTTTATCGCTGAGTTGGTTTTTGAGAATTGAAGAAATTTGATTATTTTCAGGTAATGCAGACCATGCTAATGAATTGAAGCTTAAAGTAATGCCAATGATTATTAGTAGTTTCATTTTGATTATTGGTTTAACTAAAGTAAGAGATTAAGAATTATATAGAAAAATAATATTCCAGTCTGTTAATAATACACCGATTAAACATAATTGCGATTATACTAAATTTGCAAAATCAACCAGATCGAAAGGGAAGTGTTATCTAAACACTCCTCAGCAACTCAATCCTTTGCCGCTGTCCTTTATTTAACTTCGATACAACCAATTCATAAGAATTTAGCACCAAATCCTGCAGCAGTTCTTCTTCCAATTCTTCATCTGTAAAAACAGAAATCCAATGCTGCTTATTCATATGCCAGCCTGCACGAATAAAGGGATAAATATCTTTAAGCATTGCGCCATTGTCTGGCAGTACTTTTAAATTAACGGCTGCTTTGCCTTCTAAATGAAAACTCAGCATAAAAACCTTATCCATCACTTTAAACACATCACAGCCTTCACCAAAAGGCTGGCTGCACGTGGTTTCTGGCAGGGCGAAGGCCGTCTTAGCAGCTACAGCGTGTAATGCAATCATAAGAGATAACCAAAAATAAGCCTGTGCGTTCAAGCCTAAGGATGAATATAAATAACGGTATCATTATTCACCAATTGCCAAATTTCATCCATATCAATATTACGCACTGCAATACAGCCCCAAGTCCAATCTTTTTGTGGAAAATACGTCATCAGTTGTGGTGCAGCTTTCATCTGCAAACTGGTCGCTGAACCATGAATCATAATGTCACCACCTGCAGAAACACCTAATTGCTTAGCCTTCTGTTTATCGGTCGCATTGGGGTAAGAGATATGCAAGGACTTATAAAATGAACTTTGCGGATTGCGCCAATCAATCATATAGCTGCCTTCAGGCGTTTTGCCATCACCTTCTTGAACTTTATGTCCAAGCGGAGTAAAACCCAAACGGATTGGGTAACGCCGAATGACTTGATCCTGATGTTTTAATTCCAAATAACGCTGAGCTTTATATACATGAATATTGTCGATCGGCGTTTGTATGCGAATTTTTTGAATTTGCAAGTCGCTTAATTCAGGTGGAAAGACCAGTGCATTGGCAGGTGTAGGTAGATATTTTTCAAATTTTTGATAGGCAAAGCAGGCAGCGACAATACAGACGAGGATAGCGAAACTAAAAATAGCGATACGTTTTCTTGTCATTATTTTTTAGAGGATGGACGGCATTACAGTCCATCCATTTCGGTATTGTGGATAATGTCTAAATTATCCACAATTTTGCTTCGATTGATGCATAAATTTGTGGATAAATGTTTAAGACGAGCAGCTCACCATCACTTCAGGCACATCACTTGGCAAGGGGCCTAAATCTTCTGTTGTTTCCAGTTCAGGCTGTTTCAGATAAGGCTGGCTTAGTAATATAAATAAGCGTTCAACTTCAGAAAAATCATTACGCTCTGCCAGTTCAATGGCTTTTTGCGCCATGTGATTTCGCAAAATATAATGCGGATTGGCCTTTGCCATTTCAGCATCTAAAGCATCGGTGTCCTGATGCTCACGGATACTTTCATATTGTGCCAAGAAACCTTCAAAGGCGCGGCGGTCTAAGCAGTCGTCTTTAATGGCTTCATATTCATGATTTTGCAGACGAATAAAGCTTTGCGTGTAATCCAGTTGCTCACTTTGCAGAATACGCAAAAAGGCCATGGCGCAGTCAAAGCTGTCTTTATGAAAACTTGGCAAACCCATTTTCTGAGCTAAGCCCAATTTATAATGTTCCAAGAAGGTCAGTTCAAAATGCTCTAAGCACTTAGCTAAATCTTCTTTCCACTGTTCTTTGTCATAGTCCGTAGGGCAGAGCGGAATGAGATTATTCAGCCATTGCCATAAATTCCAATGCCCAATGCTCGGCTGCTGCTGATAGGTATAGCGGCCTTGGTAATCCGAATGGTTGTTGATCCAGTTTGGGCGGAAGCGCTCCATAAATCCATAAGGTCCAAAATCGAGCGTTGAACCAGTAATATTCAGATTGTCAGTATTCATCACGCCATGTGCGAAACCAATGAGCTGCCATTTGGCAATCATCACTGCGGTACGCTGAATAACTTGAGTGGCAAAAGCTAAAATAGGTTGTTCGGCATCCAAGCATTCAGGGTAGTGCCACTCAATACATTTCTGCGTGAATTCAGGCAGTAAATCACCCTGATACTGATTGATCCATTCAAAGTGCCCCAAACGGATATGACAGTCAGATGTACGCAGCATCATCGCGCCGAGCTCGAGCTTCTCACGCTGCACGCCTTGCTCGGAACTGGTAAAACCCACTGCATTACTCGATGCAACACCTAAGCTGTTCAGCGCATGTCCTGCCAAATATTCACGAATAGTCGAGCGCAATACTGCACGACCATCGCCCATGCGTGAGTAAGGGGTCGAGCCGGCGCCTTTAAGGTGCAGGTCAATGGTTTGCCCATGTTTATCGATGATTTGCCCAATCAATAAGCCGCGTCCATCGCCCAATTGGCCTGCCCATTGTCCAAACTGGTGACCTGCATAGACCATGGCCAAAGGTTCAAATTCAGCAAAGGTTTTTTGACCACTGCAGATTTCAACCCACGCAGCTTGATCTTCTGCCGACCATTGCAGCTCATCTGCAAGAGCCGCATTAAAATGTCCAGCTTTTGCGCCTTTTAAGGGTACAGGCTGCTGATGATGGTACAAGCGAGGTGGCAGGGTGTTATATCGGGCATTGAACAGCATAATGATCTTTAAAAATTCAAATTATGTTGAAACTATAGCAAAGACCAGATAGAAAAACTGTAGCTTAAAATGATAAAGCCTCCACAAGGGAGGCTATATCATTTGAGAAGCTTAAAACAATTAAGCGGTTCTCTTTTTCAAATTACGCATTAATTGATTCAGTGTTTCACGGTGCTGAGATAGGCGTTGTTCAACTTGCTGGAATTCAAGTTTGAGTTTGTCATCCATTTGATGAATTTTTTCAGCAACTGCTGTTTTCTTCGCTTGAATTTCCTGTTCTTTTAATTTTGCCCAGTCATTCAAGGTTTGCGAAAACGCATCATATTCTTGAGAAATACGTTGTTTTGCTGTGGCGATGTCATCGGTCATATTCAGACCATAAATCGCAAGGTCTTGTTCAGCATATTTAAACTTCATTGCCAACTCAGCTTTTTTAATATTGAAGCTTGGAATACGGCGTAAGTTCTTTGCCAAACCTAATTTAGAACATGACCAAATTAGCCATTTAGTTGGGTCATATTGCCACCATTTCACACCATTACGGTAGTCGTATTGAAAAATGTGGTGGTAGTTATGATAACCCTCACCCCAAGTAGCAATAGCTAGAACAAAGTTGTCGCGTGCCGTATTTTCATCAGTATACGGACGTGCCCCACATATGGCAAAGTGAGTTAATAAAGAAAGTTACGTGATGGCTTAAGATTAAACGCATTAAACCGCCCAATAATAGAACGCCCCACATGTCGCCAACAGCCCAACCAATTGGTAACAAAATAGCTGCGTGAACGGCAATCACTAAAGGGATGTAATATTTGTCTTGGAACATCACGACTTTATCTTTTAATAAGTCAGGTGCATTTTTATAGTTTGGTGCTGCTGCTGGATAATCACGAAGCATCCAACCAATGTGTGCATACCAAAAACCACGGTTGATTGAGTATGGATCTTGATCCACATCATCAACATGACGGTGATGTGTACGGTGGCCTGAAGCCCAAAATAAAATACTATTTTGAACTGCAAAAGTACCCATGAGCATTAAAATGATTTTTAAAGGCAAGGTTGCTTCATAAGCACGGTGTGCCCATAAGCGGTGATAACCTGCGGTAATACCTAAACTACTAACACCCAGTAAAACAAACATACTGATCCAAGCAGCGGCACTAAAATCATGATTAATGGCATATAACGGAATTGCAATAACTGCGACAATAGGTAAAAACACCAATGCAAAAATGGCAATCCAGTTCATTGGGGCTTTGGGTAGGGGAGCATTCATCTCCAACAGCACTCCTGAAACCTTGGGAGGTATAGATAGGACGAATCCCATTAAATTTTTAAGGGATTTTAAACGTACAGAATAGTAGCACGGGAAAACCCGTTTTCACCACTGTTATTGTACAGTTGTATTGTTCTAAACAGTAACATAATACGACTGAAGTTATTTGACTTTTTGTGGAGTAAAAAGATGCCAAAAAATCAGCAAATTTGTCAAAATAATCTGAAATTACTTATCAAATACTGCATCTGGGGCAGCTTTCTGATCAGTTGTCTTGGACTGATGGCTTGTCAAAATTCTCCTACACGGACAGTGACTACAAAGTTACACGGAAAATCACTGGGCAACAGTATTGAGCAGCCATTAAAACTTATTCGCGTGAACGATGGGATACAAGATATTCCATGGACGATTGTTAAAATCGCTGGACAAAAAGCAAAGTTCTTTCATCATCAACCTTATCTTCAGTTCAATTCGCAGTTTCGACAAATTCAGGGAAATACGGGATGTAACAATATCAGTGGCACTTATGTGATCGATACCTTAAAACACAGCATTGATCTGAATGCCCGAGCAGGTTATTTCAGCTGTGATTCGGCTTTGGCTCAAGAGGCTGAACTTTCAGATGCCTTGCAAGCCGCAACACAATTCCAAATAAAAGGGAAACACATGACGATGCAAAACAGTCGGGGACAAAATGTATTGGTTTTAGAAAGAAAATAGACCGATTGAAATATCGACGTGTTGATCGAGAAGTGAATTACACAAATCTAGGTGAATAAAGCAGCATTAAAAATGCTGCATCATTAATTTAGGATAGTCGGTAATTAAACCGTTGATGCCCCAATCTTTAAGCTGTTTAGCACGATCAACGTCGTTGACGGTCCATACGCTCACATTTAATTTTGCCTGCTGTGTGGCCTGAATAATATCTGAATTGGCAAGTTGGTTCATCCAACCGATTTGGATACAACCCAATTCAAGTGCTTGTTCAATCGCTTTAAACTTTACGTCCGTTTCAACCAAAAGCCCGCGTTTGAAGCCGGATTTTTTTTGTTGCAAAGCAAGATGAATTTTAGAGTCAAAACTGGTGATCACCGCGGAATGTTCGAAACCTTGGAGCTGTTGTTCCAAGGTTTCAGTCAGCGCTTCAGCTTCAGTCTGTGTCTTAACTGCTTTCACTTCGACTTCAATATGATCGAAGTTATGAATAATTTTGAGCGTTTGTTCGAGCAGTGGCGTCGGCTCAACTTTATTCCATTCTGACCAAGTCACAGCATGGTTATAGGGTTCTAACTCTTGTGAACTACATTCATATAGATGTTTATTTTGACCTGCCGTTCGCATAAATTGGTCATCATGCATGATCACTAGGGCACGATCTTTCAGTTGCCGAACGTCAAATTCGACAGCACGAATTCCTAAGTCTTGAATATATTGAAAACCGCCAAGGGTGTTTTCAGGTGCTTCGCCACGAGCGCCACGATGTCCGATTATGCGCATAAAGGGCCTGCAAAATTGAAAGATAAAAACATAGTGTCCTGTAAGCATGACAGGGAGATGACACTATTATTTTGAGCCGATCATCCTGAAATACAAGAATGATCGGACGAAATGTTTCGATTTATTTCAATGTAAAATAGACTTTTAATTGGTCAAAGGATTTGAGCAATGTTTTGATCCAATACTTATTGATCAATCGTGTCGTTAATATTTTTCTGCCACAGCACCTCAGAACCACCTTCAGCGCGTTGTAATGTACGCGATGCGACAAATAACCAGTCAGAGAGTCGGTTAAGTAGCTGCAATGACGGTGCTTGAATGTTCTGGTCACGGTTATGTACAGCCATTAAACGACGTTCTGCACGGCGGCAAACTGCACGCGCTTGATGGGCAAAGCTGCACACCAATGTTCCTGATGGCAGGATAAAGTCTTTGAGCATTGGCAGCGCTTCATTCATACGGTCAATGTCATTTTCCAAAAACTCAATTGACACAGGTTGTACCAAGTTGAAGTTTGGAATGCAGACTTCACCGCCAAGGTCGAATAACCAATGCTGAATCAGGCTGAGCGATTTATCCCAAGCCGCTTTGTCTTCAATACTGCTAAGTGCGATGTGCGAACGCAGAATACCAATGCTTGAATTGAGTTCATCGACATCTCCTAAGGCTTCAATACGTAAATCATCTTTGGCTACGCGTGATCCGTCGCCAAGACCTGTCGTACCTGAATCGCCTGTGCGGGTATAAATTTTACTTAAACGGTGGCCCATGTCTTGTCCTTAAAATGATGAAAATTTCGGGTCTGTCATAAAAAAGGATAATGCCATAGTTATGACATTATCCTTGAGTTTTTTAACGGCTTAATGCTGTTTAAATTAGTATTTAAACGTTACGCCAGCAGAGGCTAAACGGCCGCCATTGATGTAGTAGCTGCCGCTGCCGTAAGCTGTTTTATAACCTGTATCGCCAATGTTCTGAATGTTTGCAAATACTTTCATATTTGGATTGATGTTATAGAAACCGTGCATGTCAATTCTGAGATGCCCTGGAATCGTAATATCATCATAGGCGCTGTTGTCGTATGAGCTATTTGCCGTCAATGTGGTAGAGAAACCAATTTTGTCATCAGCCCAGCCTGTAGTTAAAGCTGCGCTTTGACGTGGGCGGCGGCTTAAACCAGTATTCGTTTTTTCGTCTTTTGCATCAACATAGTTATAGCCAAGATTGATATACAGGTTGTCATCTTGCCACTTGATGTAGGCTTCGCCACCTTCCATTTTGGCTTTATCAATGTTTTCCATTAATTTTTTGGCATTGTCATAATTGATTAAATTATCAACTTTTGTTGAATACAACGAAAATCCAGTAGAAATGTTGTAAGCCAATTTTTGATCTAAACCAATTTCATAAGAAATACTTTCTTCTGGGTTTAAATCTGGGTTACCACCGTAGGCGTACATATCATTCAACGTTGGCGCTTTAAATGCAGAACCAATATTGGCGTAAATACTGGTTAATGGCAGCAGCTGATAACGTACAGCGCCTTGGGCAACAGTATGTGTGCCAAACTTTTCATTATCTTCAACACGTAGACCAAGCTGAGTATTTAACCCATTGTTTTGATATTGATGTTGTATGTAATAACCAGCAGAATCTATATCACCTTCATAAGGAGAGCCATAAGAAATCGCATTACCTTGAATTTCTCTGTAAGTGCTACCTAATAAAATATTTTGGTGAGGCGTAAATTGCCATTTTCCGTACAATTCAGCTTCTTGAGTTTTACTATGAATGAAATCAGTTGAACTGTTTTGATCAATATCATCTTTAAATTGTGATAAGCGGGCATTTAAAGAGAGATTAGAATTGAGGTTCACACGGCCTTTTAAATTGATAATCTGATTTTTAAAATCTTGGCTGATGTTGTTGCCGTAATTATCGTACTGACTTGTTCCTTGGTTTTCACTGAAATCGATAGATGCTGCATAGTCATCCTGTTCAATTCCCAGTTTTGCGCTATAGCCTTTTTGATCAAAGGATGCATTAGGCGCATCTTTTGAGTCTTTTACTGGTGTGCCATCAGTCTCTAAGCGCTGACCGCGAACCTGAGCATAGTAACCGTCTTGGGCTAAGTCTGCACCGATGATGCTTTTATAGGTATTGTTTTCACCCATTTCACCAGTGATAAAAGCACTGTTTTTAGTTGGTGTTTTTGTGATGAGTTGTACAACACCACCAATTGCATCTGTACCGTATAGAACTGATGCCGGCCCTTTAAGAACTTCAATTTGTTTGATATCAGTTGTATCAATAAATGGAAGCGAAGCTGCGCCAGATGTTGCAGAATTTAGTCGCACGCCGTCACGTAAGACTAGTGCCTGATCAGATTCGGCGCCACGTAAGAAAATAGAAGATGCTTGACCATAACCGCCGCTTTGAACAACGGTAATCGCTGGGTCAGTCATTAATAAGTCAGGTAGTGATGCAATTGGCGACTGTTGAACAATCTTGGGTTCAATGACATTAATTCGTGCAGGCACGTTTTCAATATTTTCTTCAGAACGTGAAGCGGTAACTACGATGGTATCTAAAGTTGTGCTGTTTGCTTTTTCAATTGCATCGGCAGCCAAAACATTTGCTGAAAAACCCATCGCAATAGCGATTGCGCCCACTAATGCTGTAGGCTGAAAAAAAGTAGACATACTTGGCTCCATACATTCACCCCACGTGAATGATTGAGTTAAAGAACGCAGCAAGCAGGTATCCGGACTTAAATATAAATATTGCTTAAAACAATATTGGCATATCCACCTTCCCGCACAAATGCAGTGGTGTAAATCCCTTCATGAATTGAAGACATTTATAAAGATATGCGGTTCATTTTACCGTTGCGGGGGCAGTGCTGGATTCTCACCAGCTTCCCTAAGCCTAAGCTCAACTTGCAGCAAGTTGGGCGCAGTATAAAGTTTGTATGAGACTTAAACAACGGATGTAAATAAATATTCAGGATGAACTTTACGCAAGGTCTAAAAATTGCATTACAATGATTCGCCTTCATATTCATAGATAGGCTATGAATAGGGCGGAGTCAGAGCCAAAACAACATGCGAACCCGTGCCAAAATCTGCGGAATTACACGTATTCAAGATATTCAATCTGTCGTCCAAGCTGGCGCAGATGCGATAGGATTCGTATTCTTTGCGCCAAGCCCGCGCAGTGTAACGGCAGCGCAAGCTGCTGAGCTGATTCAGCATGTGCCACCGTATGTGCAGACCGTTGGTTTATTCGTGAATGCATCGGCTGCAGACATACAGGATATTTTAAAAATTTCACCTGTAGATATCCTGCAGTTTCATGGTGATGAAAGCCCTGAACAGTGCAAAACGATTGCGCAGTCCGTTGGGCGCCGCTGGTATAAAGCCATTCAGGTCAAACCCGATTTGGACGTGATTAGAGAGATTCAAGCCTTTCAACAGGCTGGGGCAAGCGCCGTACTATTGGATGCATGGCATCCAGAATTAAAAGGCGGAACAGGGCATAGCTTTGACTGGGCACAGTTCCCAAAACTCGATATTCCTTTAATTTTGGCGGGCGGTTTAAAGCCTGACAATATTGAAGAAGCGATTCAAATCACTGGTGCTTACGCCGTAGATGTGAGTGGTGGTGTAGAATCGGCAAAAGGTATTAAAGACCAACAACTCATAGAACGCTTTATGCAAGGAGTCCATCGTGGATCAGCAAAATAAGATTGACTATACCCAATTCCCTGACGCACAAGGGCATTTCGGTATTCATGGCGGGCGTTTTGTGTCAGAAACTCTAATGGCAGCACTTGAGGACTTAGAAAAACTCTATTTCCGCATGAAAGATGATGCACAGTTTTTGGCAGAATTCGACCGTGACTTGGCGTATTACGTCGGTCGTCCTAGTCCTTTGTATTATGCTGAACGATGGTCGAAAGAGTTGGGTGGTGCGCAAATTTATTTAAAACGTGAAGACCTGAACCATACAGGTTCACATAAAGTGAATAACACGATTGGTCAGGCTTTGCTGGCTAAACTTTCAGGTAAAAAACGTATTATTGCGGAAACAGGCGCAGGTCAGCACGGCGTAGCAACGGCAACGATTGCAGCGCGTTTAGGCCTTGAGTGTGTGGTGTTTATGGGCGCAGAGGACGTTAAACGTCAAGCCATGAACGTGTACCGTATGCGTTTGCTTGGTGCAACGGTTGTACCTGTAGAAAGCGGTTCAAAAACATTGAAAGATGCGATGAACGAAGCGATGCGCGACTGGGTAACAAACGTAGATTCAACCTATTATGTTATTGGTACAGTGGCAGGCCCGCATCCATATCCGCAATTGGTACGTGATTTCCAATCGATCATTGGTCGTGAAGCGCGTAAACAAATTCAGGAACAAGCTGGCCGTCTGCCAGATGCGCTTGTTGCATGTGTAGGCGGCGGTTCAAATGCAATGGGCTTATTCTATCCATTCTTAAATGATGAAGATGTGAAAATGTACGGTGTTGAAGCGGCAGGCTACGGCATTGAAACGGGCAAGCATTCTGCACCATTAAACGCAGGTCATGTCGGTGTACTTCACGGTAACCGTACGTACTTGATGTCGGATGATCAAGGTCAAATCATTGAAACACATTCAATCTCTGCAGGCCTGGACTACCCAGGTGTAGGCCCTGAGCACAGTTTCCTCAAAGATATGCACCGTGTGAACTATGTGCCAATCAATGACACTGAAGCGCTACAAGGCTTCCGTGATTTAACCCAAATTGAAGGTATTATCCCTGCATTGGAAAGCTCACATGCGATGGCTTATGTGACGAAACTTGCGCCGACCATGGACAAAGACCAAATCATTATTGCGACTGTATCAGGCCGTGGTGATAAAGACTTAATGACCGTTGCCCGCATTGATGGCGTGGAAATGGTTGAGATGTAAACTCCTTTAAACCTCTCCCTTTGGGATGAGAATCTCGGAATATATTCTGAGTTCGCAAGTGGAGAGGGTGAATTAAAAATCGCGCAGAAGCAATTCCGCGCGATTTTTTTTTTGGCTGAAAATTTTATTAAGGCAAATCACTACAAAACTGATGCAGAATAAAAGTGTGAAATAAATCACAATACTGTGCGAATTTTATTGCTTTAGAAAGACTTTATAACAATGACGTTTACCCAATTGGTTCGTGCAGAATCCTTTCCAACCCATATTTATTGGCAATGGCGTGATACTTTTGCGCTGTGTATTCTTCCGCTGATCTTGTTCAACAGTTATGTCTTAGACCAATTTTTTGGTGTTTCAGCTCAGGTTGCTTTGGGTGATTCGATCTTTCGCGGCATTTTATTTATTGCCGTGTGCTGGCTCTATAAAACGATGCTGTATACGCACTGGCAAAAGTATAAACAGGCCTTTTGGCGCTCAAGCCTGTTGGTGGTTGTCGGTGCAGTCGTATTACAAGTGGTGATTTCTTTTACACGCAGTCTGTTGCCAGTGGGCGAGAGCATTGAAAAAGAATCGACCATTGATCCCAATATGATTGCCTTTTTTAGTTTGCTGATCATCAGTCTTGGGCCATTATTTACCGCTTTGCTCGAAGATATTATTTTCCGCTATACCTTGCTGCAAAAGCTGTTTGTACAGCCGTGTCTATGGCGAGTGATTTTGGTCTTACTGAACTCAATCTTATTCGGCTTGATTCATTATCATAATTTCGATGGCGATTTGATTGCGACCATCAGTTTTATGGCGGCAGGCCTATTTCTCAACCTCATCTATTTGTGGACGCGTAACATTTGGCATGTCTTACTCATTCATTTCGTTAACAACGCGGTACTATCGTTAGGCGGCGTGATTTTATTGAAATTGCTTCAGCCCTATGTGGGCAGTTGAAGTCAAAAATAGGGGGAGATTGTGTCCAGTTTATTTATGGTGATGCTCGGCGGACGCCATTCAAGAGCAAATATTGAAGTGCATGACGTCATTCTTGCAGTGGGTAACGCATTAGAAGAGGTTTATCCGCAACTGAGAACGGCATGGTTTGGTGAGCAAAAAGGCTTACATATTGATGCTTGGGCACAAGTACATACAGTCAGCACTGAAAATCGGCATTATCGCATCCAATTTTGTGATGCCGCGCCCCGAGCTGAAGATGAAAAATTATGGCTGATTAATCTCGGGGGATATGATGCCCGCGAATTTGGTGAATTACATCGTTATGTTTTGGTGACAGGACAAAATGCCGTTGTTGCAAAACAACGAGGCAAGGCTTTTTTTGAGTCACATTGGCAAAAACAGCATACCGACCGAACCCTAGATGTTGATGATTGTATTGCGATTGATCATGTGTATGGGCGCTATATCGAATTGGTTGAAACCCCGCATAGCCAGCAAAATTCATGGAAAAATGATTACATCTTAATAAATGAACATTTGTGATGATTAAGAGCTGAAATGTCAGCTTTTATATTTTTTTGTGATATTCGCCTGAAATCAGATGGATTGTCTTTTCAGGCGTTAAATAATGGGCATAATAACATTCAGGATTTAGACCTTAAACCTCAATGGAATGGCGTATATGGATTTAATACGGCCGAATGGACAGCCGCATTATGGGCGTTTTAGTGAACTTCCCAATCGAATCGATTTAAGTAAGTATGAATATAAGACACCGTATGGAAAACGACTTCAAGGTTGGCGTAAGCGTTTAAAATATAAAAAATTTAAATTTTGTTGTATTCAGCATGAACATTATACGATTGGTCTAGCGATCGCCGATATCGCGTGGGCGGGGCACGGTTTTGTCTATGTGTATGATCATATTTCGAATGAAGTATTGGAATGGAATTCGATTAATTTCCTGTCACGTAATACCGTTTTAGATGAACAACCTTTATTTAATCAAAGTCATTTTATTAAGTCAGGGATTCAACTGGACATTCAGCATGCCAATGGTGTGCGATACATTCAAATGTCGAAACATGGCGAACTCAAACTGAGCGCTCGAGTGTTTTGCGCAGGGACTGATCCGCTGAGTATGTGTAGCCCCACAGGGATTAATGGTTGGACCTATACTCAAAAATTGACGACGTTAGGCTGTGAAGGTTTCTTTATCAATAAGCAAGGCAAGACCATTCAATTCCATGACCGGACATTGGTGTCTTTAGATGATACCTGTGGTTTTCTTCGTCCTGAAACCGCATGGTTTTGGTTATCGTGTAACTTTTGGGACAGTCAAAATCGACGCGTTGGGATCAATCTTGCCTCTGGGGTAAATGAAAGCTTTGGCAATGAAAATTGCCTTTGGGTCAATGGACATCTATATGCCATGTCTGATGTGCTGTTCCAGCAACAAGGCGATAATCAATGGAATATTAGTTCTTTAGACAACAGCTTAAATTTGATCGTCACCACAGGTTGGCGGCGCTATGAAAACTTGAACTTAAGATTGGTTGGTAGTCAGTTCAGTCAATGGCAGGCAAAAATTAGCGGTACAATTCAACGTGATGGCGAAGAAATTGTATTCTTAAATGAATATGGTTTACTTGAGCAGCACTATGCCAAATGGTGAGTCTAAGCCTATAAAAAAGCCGCAATCGTTGCGGCTTTTTTTATTCAATTTTTATTTTGCAGCTTGCCAAAACACTTCTGCAGCTTGAATTGGATCATTGGTTTCTTCATAAGTTTTTAACCAAAGATCATAATTTTGCACAATGGGATGCTGACTCGGATGGAAGTCTTTTTTAAACCAATCTCGATATGGCTTGCTCATTCGGGTGAGGGTGCCATTTTTACCAAAGAACCACGGTAAGCCTTTCATATTTAATTTTAAACGTTCAGTGAAACTGAAGCCGTCATGTTTCAGCATCACATTGGCACGGTATAAGGTAAAGCCGAGCATCAATCCACTGGTCCAAACCAAAGTGAATTTCTTTAAATTTTCATCGACCTTAGCCACATCTTTCATCACATCAAAAGCCACATCGCGATGTTCCATTTCTTCTATCGCATGCCAAATAAATAATGCACGGACATAAGGATGCGCAGATTCTAGTACGGACTTTTGGCTACAGAACGTTTCAGCCATCAGCGCAGTCAAATGCTCGGCAGAAGCCGTCATGGCAATGTTGTATTCAGGTGAGCGTTTGCTCAGTTCAAATTTAAAAATTTTATTCAGACGTTTAATGAACGCATCGACAGGCATGCCTTGTTGTTTCATCAACATATTCATTTTGTCATGCGCCATACCGTGCTGCGCTTCTTGACGAATAAAGTCAGCGACACGTTGCTGTAAATCAGGGTCTTGAATTTGACTGCGGAACAGTCGTACAGATTCAATAAAATAGCGCTCGCCATCAGGAAAGGTCAGGCTCAAGGCATCAAACATACGAGTTAAAAAGGGGTCTCCGCCAAACCAATAGCGCGGGATTTCTTCCAACTTAAAATTTAGTTTTGTGCGAACAATGGGTTCGACTTGATATTTGACGATAGCATTCATGATATTTTTTCTGTGCGAGTCGTATTGATTGCAGTATGTCGGAGAAATTGCACTTTGTTTTGACAGATATTGCCAATTTTTATACATTTTACGCCATGAAGAAAATATAAAATGTCAGAATTGGCAGGTCAGAAAGAGGGGCGAGATGGCTGAAATTCAGATCCCAAATGGTTACTTCCAACTATGGAATATGGTCTTAATTGAGCGTGAATTAAACTATACACAGCTCGAATGGATTGCGCCGTATGCTGCGCAAATTCAGCATGTGCTGTCTTTGCCGATCGACTCTCAATCGCCGAATTCTTTTTTTAACAGCATCATGCAACTGACTCAGCAGCATCTGGATTGTCCGCAATTGGTTTTTGAAATGGCCAAGTATATTCGTGCGGAGCATTTTGGGGTGTTAGGCTATATGGCGACACTGAGTAATAGCGTTGCAGATGCTTTGCAATATGTGATGCGATTTAGTCGTTTGGTGATTGATGGGGCGCAAATTGTGCCAATGAATATGAGCCATCAAGATCATCAAATTATTCTGTCTTGGCCACAGCATGATGATGAATATGTTTTGGTGAATGAGTTGACCATGGCCTGTATGGCACATTTGGCCAAGCAAATTTTTCCAGATTCTTTAAAGTTACTCCGCATTCATTTTGCCCATGCGCCGCGGATGGCACGTTATCACTATGAAAAGTTTTATGGCTGCCAAATGGAATTTTCGACCCTTAAATATTCATTTGTGATTCATGCAGACAGTTTGGATTTAAAGTCAGAACTTGCTGATCCGTCACTGATGCAATTGTTATTACGTCAGGCCGAAGAGGCGATCGCCGCGCGTCCGCAACATGCAGATCCAATTCTACAGATGCAACAATGCATCGCTGATCATCTCAAACGAAAACAGCAAGCCCCTAAAATAGAGTGGTTAGCAGAGGAGTTACATCTGTCAGTCAGAACCTTGCAACGACAGTTAAAGGAGAAAGACACCTCCTTTAAACGGCTTTTGGAGCTTGAACGGATGAAACGCTGTGAATATCTACTTTCACAACAAACCCATTTGACGGATATCGCGTTGCAGTTAGGATATTCAGATCAGTCTGCTTTGGCACGTGCTTTTAAGGCATATAGCGGAGAGACATTATTAGCGCGAAAAAAAGCCTTGAGATTAGAATAAAACTTGCAGATTGCTCGTTAAGAAAAGCCTTTCAAACAACATTAAAAAAAGCGGTCAAACGACCGCTTTTCTTTAAAGCCAAACTTATGCCGCAGCTTTTAATTTTGGATACCGAAGTAAAATGGCAAGGATTGCAAAGATTGCCAAGACCCAACAGTAATACACACTACCAATCAGTTCCACAGGCGAAAGTTTTGCGATCGAACAAGCCAGTAACAGCTGTGCACCATAAGGAATGAGACCTTGGACTACGCAAGAGAAAATATCCAAGAGCGCTGCAGCACGTTTAGGGTCTACACCATATTCTTTGGCGACTTCACGTGCCATGTCACCAGATAAAATAATTGCGACAGTGTTGTTTGCTACAAATAGGTTAGAGAAAATCACCAAGAAACTGATACCAATTTCACCTGCGCGTTCAGCACCAACTTTAAAGCAGCGTGTCATGCTGTAAATACGTTGAATCAGCCATTCTAAACCGCCTTCTTTTTGCATAATGGCAGAAATACCACCCAAGAAAATAGAAAGCAGGGCAACTTCAAACATGCCGGTAAAGCCCTCATAAATAGAATTATTTAAGCTTAAAAAATTAAATTTAGGTTGAATCACCAAACCAATCAATCCAGACAGTAAGACACCAATAGTCAGCACAGCAAGCACGTGCAAACGTGAAAAGGCCAAAATAAATACGGCTAAATACGGCAGGATTAGCCACGCATTATAAGCTTTATGTTCAATCGCTTGTGAGCCTTGACTCATGAATAAATAAATACAAATACTGACAATCGATGCAGGAACAGCAATCCAGACATTGACCTTAAATTTATCGCGAAGCTGAACTTTTTGACTGTTCGTTGCAGCAATAGTGGTATCTGAAATCATCGACAGATTATCACCAAACATAGCACCACCGACCACAGCACCAATGGCATACACCGCTTCAATTTCGGTGACTTGAGCAAAACCAAAGGCAATTGGTGCACAGGCTGCAATAGTGCCCATGGAGGTTCCCATCGCTGTGGCAATAAAGGCCGCAATAATAAACAGCATAGGCAGCACGAACTCAGGTGCAATCACTGATAGTCCTAACTGCACTGTTGCATCAACACTACCGATGGCACTGCTGACACTGGCAAAAGCACCAGCGAGCATAAAGACCATGAACATTAAGATCAAATTCGGGTGGCTAGCACCTTTCATAAATGTATCAATCGCGTCATTTATCTTGCCGCGATAGAGCAAAATTGCCAATACAATTGCAGGAAGAGCAGCGACTGGGGCTTTCACTTGATAGAACGCAAACTCAGTTCCAATGATGGAATGGTAAATACCACTGCCCAAAAAAATGGTCAGAAAAACAATAAGCGGGAGCAGTGCAAATGCCCGAGCAGGCACTTTCACTTGTGAATCGGAGGACATAGGAGATAAAAAAATAAAAGTATGCGGCTAGTATAAAGCAGGTTTTGCAATTTAAGGAAAATTAAAATGTAAACGCTAAGCCTGTTATTTTTAACATTTTTTTGATGATAAAATTAAGTTAGTCTAAAACCTTATAATTTTGCCAGATCCTAAAATTAGGCATCTTTGATCATTGTGAAAAAAACTGAAATATCGGTAAATGATGCTTTCGGGTTGTTCTGGAAAATTATGTTTGCATGAGAAATGCCGACTGAGGATTGTATACCCTGTTCAATGGGTAAAAAATAGCGTTACAATGCGATGTCTTGTATTTCGACAAAACCCACATCATAGTTTTGATTCATTCAAGGAAAGTATAACCCTATGTCACGTTTAGCCACTCGATTTGGAACGCTTAAATCTCAACAGCGTAAGGCCTTGGTTTCTTATGTTATGGCTGGTGACCCTCATCCACAAGTAACGGTACCTTTGTTACATCAAATGGTTGAGGCAGGTGTAGATGTGATCGAATTGGGTCTTCCATTTTCAGACCCAATGGCGGATGGTCCTGTTATTGCACTTGCCGCTGAGCGTGCGCTTGCTGCAGGAACCAATACTCTAGATGCCTTGAACATGGTGAAAGAGTTCCGTAAAAACGATACAGAAACACCAGTAGTACTGATGGGCTATTTAAACCCTGTTGAAGTAATCGGCTATGAAAAGTTTGTTGCCTATGCACATGAATGCGGTGTAGATGGCGTGCTCTTGGTGGACCTTCCACCAGAAGAAGCAAAAGATTTAGATGCAGTATTGAAAAAATACGACATGGATCAAATCTTCTTACTTGCGCCAACATCCACTGATGAACGTATTCAGCATGTGGTGAAACAAGCCAGTGGATTTATCTACTATGTTTCTTTGAAAGGTGTGACAGGTGCAGCGACGTTAGATGTTGCTGAAGCTGCGGCACGTATTCAAAAAATCAAATCGTATACTCAGGTACCTGTCGGCGTTGGCTTTGGTATTAGTGATGCAGCATCGGCGAAAGCCATGGGTGTTGCTGCAGATGCGGTGATTGTAGGTAGTGCTTTTGTTAAACAATTTGCAAACTTAGCGCCAGAACAAGCTGTAATCGAAACAGTGAATAAAGTGAAGGAGCTTCGAGCTGCGCTCGATGAGTTAGTATGAGTCAAGACGCAAAAACAGGCAAAATTCTGAGCGCATCTACGCCATGGACAGAGCGTGCGGTACCAGGTATTCATGTACCTGATGAACAGCAAGCATTAAAGGCGACATTTACTGAGCCGACGATTGAATGTCCTGAGTGTCATGCACTTGTGACTCGTACTGCAATGTCATTTAATGCCTACGTTTGTCCGCAGTGTGATGAACACTTGCGAATGAAAGCGCGTGATCGTTTGAACTGGTTCTTTGACCAAGTACAAAAAGAATTGGGTCAAGAATTTAAAGCCAAAGATCCACTTAAATTTGTAGATAGCAAAGCGTATCCAGACCGTATGTCTGAAGCGCAGAAGAAAACCGGTGAAACAGAAGCTTTAGTGGTGATGCAAGGAACGCTGAAAGGCATTCCAATGATTGCAACCGCATTTGAATTTGATTTCATGGGCGGTTCAATGGGTACTGTTGTCGGTGACCGTTTTGTTCAAGCAGCTGAACTTGCGATTAAATCCAAACAACCACTTATTTGCTTTGCTGCCTCTGGTGGTGCGCGTATGCAAGAAGGCATGTTGTCTTTAATGCAAATGGCGCGTACTTCTGCTGCCATCCAAAAAATGAAAGATGCAGGCTTGCCTTATCTAGTGGTGCTGACACATCCAGTCTATGGTGGTGTGACTGCATCATTGGCAATGCTCGGTGATGTTCATTTGGCTGAGCCGAAAGCCATGATTGGTTTTGCTGGTAAGCGTGTAATTGAGCAAACTGTACGTGAAAAATTGGAAGAACCGTTCCAACGTGCGGAATATTTGCTTGATCATGGTGTAGTCGATCAAATTGTTCATCGTCATGCATTACGTGATACAGTTTATCGTATTGTAGCGAAATTGATGAACTTGCCTTGAACACAGCACCACTTGCAACTGATTCTTTAAACACATGGCTCGATTATTGGAGCCATGTTCATGTTACGGGTATTGATTTAGGACTGGAGCGGGTAATTCCTGTTGCAGATCGATTGGGCGTAACTCAGCCTGATGCCAAAGTTCTGACGGTTGCTGGAACCAATGGGAAAGGCTCAACCACAACGACATTGGCTGCCATTTTAAATGCGCAAGGTTATAATGTGGGTTTATACCAATCACCGCATATCTATCGATTCAATGAACGTGTAAAGCTTCAAGGTGTTGAAGTGGCCGACCAAACCCTGATTGATGCTTTTGTGGCCGTTGATCAGGCGCGTCGTGAATGTGAATTAAGTTTATCTTTTTTTGAAGCGACCACTTTGGCCGCTTTTGTTATTTTTAAACAGCAACATTGCGATGTATGGGTCCTCGAAGTGGGTCTTGGCGGTCGACTTGATGTGGTCAATGTCGTCGATCCAGATGTTGCAGTGATTACCAATATTGGTTTAGACCATACCGATTGGTTGGGCGACACCATTGAAAAAATTGCTTTTGAGAAAGCAGGAATTATTCGTCCAAATATTCCCGTAATTTTTGGTGGGCAGCAAGTTTTGCCTGAAGCCATTCGTCAAAAAGCAGAAGATTGCCAAGCCGCTTTACATGTACTCAATCGTGATTATTTTTATCAGTACAGTGATGACGGACAATCTTGGATGTTTGCCTCATCAGGTTCAACCTTAAAACTACCCGCGGGTTCTTTGGCACTCGAAAATATCTCTACGGCTGTAGCAGCAATATTGGCCAGTGGTTTGGTGGTCTCTCAGCAGTCGATCGCTCAAGGGATTATCAATGCCAAGTTACAAGGCCGTTTTGAAGTTAGAGAAATTGCAGGAAAAACGGTGATTTTCGATGCGGGACATAACCCGCATGGTGTTGAATTTTTGTTAAAGCAATTGCGAAATTTCCTCCAATACAATAAACAATACACAGAAGTGATCAGCGTTTTCTCCATGCTGACTGATAAAGACATAAATTCTGTCGTTAACTTATTGAAAGATACGGTAAGAATGTGGAAAATTGCACAATTAAATGTGCCACGTGCGGCATCTATCACACAATTGGATAGCGCACTACAGCATCAAGTCGTAGAACATTATGACAATGTGCAATTAGCTTTTAAGTCCGCGCTGGAAGAAACAAAGAATAATCAGCTGATTCTGGTATGTGGTTCATTTCATACCTTAGAAGCGGTATGGGAGTATCTGGAAGAATGTCAATGAATAACAAACAACGCTGGATGGGTGGTGTTGTTTTATTAGGTGGTGGTGTACTGCTGGCCGCACTTTTACTTAAAGGCAAAGAAGAAATACATCAAAATCAAAGCCAAACCCCTGAAATGGCTCAAGTTGAGCAACAAGGTCAGGGTGCGGGTAAAATGTCATCATTGACTGTTGATGTTGAAACTGAAAAGCGTTTGCTCGAAGAACAACGACGTACCCGTGAAAAATCGGTTGCGGAGCAAGAAGCACGTGCAGCAGAATTTTTAGCGATGCAACAACAAGCGGAAGCGGATGCAGCACGTAAAGCAGCAGAAGAATATGCGGCTTTAAACGCACATCGTTCAGCTCAACAAAGTTCGGATAATATTCCTCCCGAATTGGTTGAAGATGAAAAAGCTAAGCAAAAGCGTTTAGCTGAGGATAAGTTGGCGGCTCAAAAAAAGTTAGAGACTCAGTCGGCGCAGCAAAAGGCTGATCAGGCACGTATCGCAGCAGATAAACAAAAAGCCGAAGCAAAACGTAAAGCGGATGCTCAAAAAGAAGCTGAACGTAAAGCACATGCTGAAGCTGAGAAAAAAGCAGCAGATAAGAAAGCAGCCGAAGCGAAGCAACAAGCTGAAGAAAAGCGTAAAGCCGAAGAAAAACACAAGGCAGAAGAAAAGCGTAAAGCAGAAGCTAAGAAAAAAGCTGAAGCTGAAAAAGCACGTGATCTGTTGGAAAATGGCGATAAGCAATGGATGGTGCAAGTTGCATTGGCTGCCAATGAAGCCAATGCAGATGCTGTCGCTGCAAAATTACGTGCAAAAGGCTATAAAGTGACGAAGAGTCCTACATCTAAAGGCATTCGTATTATGGTCGCCCTTCGAAGGACCGTGATGCTGCGGACGCAACACGTAAAAAGATCAATTCAGATGCAAGTTTGAATATGAAATCTGCGTGGGTGATTGATTGGGTACCACTCGATAAACGCTAAGTTTATTTGAGGAATGACCTTTAATAAGATGGATTCAGTAGTTGCTGCTGAATCCATTTTACATTTTCAGGGCTGAATAATCGGTCAATATTTTTCCAAATAGGGTGGAAGCCATAGCCACCTTGTTTCATTTCACGTTTTGCTTCCTCAATGGACCAATGCTGAAAAATAATACGGTACATGGCCACACTCACGCCTGTACGGTCTGAGCCGTGGTAGCAATGGATTAATACTTTTTGCTGCTGTTGTTCAGCTTCTTTTATGGTTTTCATCACCGCCAGTAAATCTTCACGATCGATTTGCCACGTGTGTATCGGAATATGTACAAAATTAATCTTTTGCGTATCAATGACATTGTTTAAGCGTTCTGGGTCATGATGCCGTGAACGTAAATTTATGATCACATCGATTTGCTGTTCTCGTAGAACAGGGGCGAGATCTGCATCAGGTTGTTCACTGCGAAATAGCGTTGGGCTGATTTGATAAAAATTATGCTGTTGATGAACGACTTTCCCCCAATGCTGAGGACGTTCATTTAACGGTAATGGATTTGATGTCATGCAACCCGTGAAGCTAGCACTGAGTAGGATCATTGGCAGGATTTTAGCGGTCATAGTTTGTGTTCTGATATCGAGCGAGTTCGAAAGGGTCATGTGCGCAGATGAGATCGATGTCCGGATGCTGCGCTAACTGCTGAATCTTATGAAGGGAGTGCAGTCGCTGTGTATTGTTGGTGGCAAATAAACGCTCAAGCTGATTTAAGGCCCGCGAATGAAAATTTGGATTTAATTGATGCTGTGAGTAATAAGCATCGCCACAATATAACAACAGCGCTGGTTATTTTTAATCGCAATACCGGCATGACCCGCGGTATGTCCCAAAAGTGGAAGCATTAAAATGTCATCTTGAAAAATAGACAGACCGGCAGTGTGTTCTAAGTTAAACCATGCTTGCGTCCCGATGCTTTCGATAAAATTCCAATAACGATGCAGTTGGAATTGCTGTGGTCGATAGCGCAGTCGTGATTTTAAGCTATGAAGGTTTTGAGTGGCATTATATTCACTGGCTAAGACATGCACAGTCGCCTGCGGAAAATCAGAGATCCCGCCAGCATGATCAAAATCTAAGTGTGACAACAAAATGTGTTGAACATCTTGAGCCTTAAAGCCTAATTTTTGAATTTGATGAATCGCACTCAGTTGCGGATTAAATTTGATCTGCGCTGTGCGTGAAATAAACCGACCTAAACGATTTTGTGGATGCAAATAATCTTGTAAGCCCAGTCCTGTATCGACTAAGACGAGCCCTTTATCAGTTTCAATGAGCAGGCAATGACAGACCAAATGTGCGCGAAAGCCTTTCTGTCCAAATAAAGGGGCACACGTTGGACAAAAACTACCACAATGTAAATGATGAATTTGATGAATCACGGTTTGTTATTTTCAAGTTTTTCTTAGTTATAACGGATTTGAGAGGTTTAACCAATCTAATCCCTGAGAGGAATTTGTAATCAAAAAAAGCTCATCCGAAGATGAGCAGGTTGGAGAATTCCAGAACGGGCTCGTCATTCGTTCTGAGGGGAAAACTAAACTAACTATGGTTATGATCCATCGTTGACTCAGGTGCCGCGCTTAAAAATAGTTAAAGTTGTACCTTCGCTTTGGTCACTCGCCGCAGAGCTTCTTATCTTGCGCTCGGACAGCGTAATGCTCCGTTTTATCCTTACTTAGGTTGAGGCGTTAAACGAAGGTAAGGCGTAACGGCGTTATACCCTTGAGGAAAGCGTTGTTTGATTTCAGCTTCATCTTTTAATGACGGCACAATTACCACATCTTCACCTTGTTGCCAGTTAGCGGGTGTTGCAACTTTATGGTTGTCTGTCAGTTGCAAAGAATCAATGACACGTAAAATTTCATGGAAGTTACGCCCTGTAGATGCAGGATAAGTAATGATTAAACGGACTTTTTTATTTGGATCGATGATCACCAAAGAGCGAACAGTTAATGTCTCGCTGGCATTGGGGTGAATGAAATCATAAAGGGTGGACACTTTACGGTCTTTGTCTGCAATGATCGGGAAGTTCACCGTGGTATTTTGAGTATTATTAATGTCGTTAATCCAACCATGATGCGACTCAACATCATCAACAGACAGGGCAATGGCCTTGACACCACGTTTGCTAAATTCATCTTTTAGTTTTGCGGTAAATCCAAGTTCTGTGGTGCAGACTGGGGTGTAATCGGCAGGATGCGAAAATAAAATGCCCCAACTGTCACCTAAAAAGTCATAAAAATGAATGCTGCCTTCGCTTGAGTCTTGAGTAAAGTCTGGTGCAGTATCACCTAAACGAATCGTCATGGAATATCCCCGTATTTATTGAATTTGTTTAACTTGAAAATAAATATGAAGGATTTTTTTTATGATTAAAAATAGTGTTTTTTCATTTCTTTATGAATATATTTCATATAAAACAGTTTTATTGGGGGATAAATGCGAAATATCTCACGACAGAGTCACTATGTTGTCTGCAGAAAATTTGTTACATTAGCTTGCCTTAAGTCTCCGGGGCTAGAACCCGAGCGCAGAATATTTAAGGGGATTTTTGTGCAAAACCCTTGTACTTCGAATTTCTAGCACCATAATAACGACTAAGAAAATATATTCATTTGACAAGCAAGATTTAGAGAGTCTATTCATGTTGGCAAGTCTGATCGGAGGAATCTTCGGTACCAAAAATGAGCGCGAACTCAAACGCATGCGTAAAATCGTAGAGAAGATTAATGCGCTCGAGCCGACGATATCTGTTCTAAGCGATGCAGACTTATCTGCAAAAACTGAAGAATTCAAAGAACGTTATAAAAAAGGCGACAGCCTTGATAAATTATTACCTGAAGCGTTTGCTGTTTGTCGTGAAGCTGCGAAGCGTGTCATGGGCATGCGTCATTATGATGTACAGCTGATTGGTGGTATTACTTTACATGAAGGTAAGATCGCAGAGATGCGTACCGGTGAAGGTAAAACCCTCATGGGAACGCTTGCTTGTTACCTCAATGCGATTAGTGGTGAAGGTGTTCACGTGATTACGGTGAACGACTATCTCGCACAGCGAGATGCTGAGTTAAACCGTCCATTATTCGAATTTTTAGGTTTAAGCATTGGGATTATTTACTCAATGCAAGACCCAACTGAAAAAGCTCAAGCGTATCGAGCTGACATTACTTACGGTACCAACAACGAATTCGGTTTCGATTACTTGCGTGACAACATGGTGTTTTCTGCTGCTGAGAAAAAACAGCGCAGCTTAACCTATGCCATCATCGATGAGGTCGATTCGATCCTGATTGATGAAGCACGTACACCGTTGATCATTTCTGGTCAATCAGAAGACTCTTCTCAGTTGTATGCTGCAATTAACAGCATTCCACCAAAACTTCATGCACAAAAAGAAGAAAAGGTACCAGATGGCGGTCACTTCTGGATTGACGAAAAACAGCGCTCTGTAGAAATGACCGAAGTCGGTTATGAAACTGTTGAAGCTGAATTGATTCAAATGGGCTTGCTTGCTGAAGGTGAAAGTTTATATTCATCTGCTAATTTAAACTTGGTACACCATGTTTCTGCGGCCATTCGTGCGCATTACCTATACCAACGCAACGTGCATTACATCATCCACGAAGGTGAAGTGATCATTGTCGATGAAAACACTGGTCGTACCATGCCGGGTCGCCGTTGGTCAGAAGGTTTGCATCAAGCAGTAGAAGCAAAAGAAGGTTTGGAAATTCAGCCTGAAAACCAAACTTTAGCAACTACAACATTCCAGAACTATTTCCGTCTATACAAAAAATTATCGGGTATGACGGGTACTGCAGATACTGAAGCTGCAGAGATGAAAGAAATTTATGGCTTGGATGTTGTACTTATTCCAACCCATCGCCCAATGATTCGTAATGACCAAAACGATTTAATCTATTTAAACCGTGAAGGTAAATACAACGCCATCATTCAAGAAATTCAACGTATTCATGAAGCGGGTGTTGCGCCGATTCTGATTGGTACAGCAACCATTGAAGCCTCTGAAATTTTATCAGATAAGCTGAAAGAAGCTGGTATTCAACATGAAGTACTTAATGCGAAACAACATGAGCGCGAAGCGGATATTATTGCGCAAGCGGGTTCACCTCGTGCAGTAACCATTGCGACTAACATGGCTGGTCGTGGTACTGATATTCTGTTAGGTGGTAACTGGAAAGCGTTGCTGGCGAAGATTGAAGAGCCGACTGAAGCAGATGAAGCACGTTTGAAAGCAGAGTGGGAACAAAATCATGAAATGGTGCTGAACTCTGGTGGTTTACACATCATTGGTTCAGAACGTCATGAATCTCGTCGTATCGATAACCAGTTACGTGGTCGTGCGGGCCGTCAAGGTGACCCAGGTGTATCACGTTTCTACTTGTCGCTTGAAGATGACTTGATGCGTATCTTCGCAGGTGATCGCGTGGTTGCAATGATGCGTGCCATGGGGCTGAAAGAAGATGAAGCCATTGAGCATAAAATGGTGTCACGCTCGATTGAAAATGCACAACGTAAAGTTGAAGCACGTAACTTCGATATTCGTAAAAATCTATTGAAATACGATGACGTAAACAACGAACAACGTAAGATTATTTACTCTCAGCGTGATGAAATTCTTGTTGAACCGTCTTTACAAGATTACATCGAAACGATGATTCAGGATGTGACTAAAGGCATGATCGAAATATATATTCCACCTGAGTCTATTCACGATCAGTGGGATATAGAAGGTCTTGAAAAGGCGCTACGTGAAGATCTATCGATTGAATTGCCAATTTCGCAGTGGTTAGAGCAAGATCGTCGTTTGGATGAAGAGGCTTTGGTTGAACGTATTACTGATGAAGTTCTTCAGCACTACCGTTCACGTCGTACGCAAATGGGTGACGAAACGGCTGCAATGCTCGAACGTCACTTTATGTTGAATTCATTGGACCGCCATTGGAAAGAGCATTTGGCAGCAATGGATTACTTACGTCAAGGGATTCATTTACGTGGTTATGCGCAGAAAAATCCTGAGCAAGAATACAAAAAAGAAGCCTTTAATTTATTTGTAAACATGCTTGCTGTGATTAAGTCCGATGTCGTGACAGATTTATCTCGTATTCATGTGCCTACAGCCGAAGAACTTGCAGAAATGGAAGCTCAAAAACAGGCTCAAGCTGAATCAATGAATCTTCAATTGTCACACAATGACTTTGATAATTTGTTGGCTGAAGCCAATGGTAATGATGTTATCGATGCGCAATACACACCTGCAGAGCAAGTGATTGTTCCGCCAGAAAGTCGTAACTCGCCTTGCCCATGTGGTTCAGGTCTAAAATATAAACAATGTCACGGTAAAATTTAAACAGCATTGTTTAATTTCAAATAAATCAGAGCCTTCGCGCTCTGATTTTTTATTTACACTACTAATCTGACCTGAATAGTATTTGCAGTGCAGTAGATTAAATGTTATTTAGTTTCTATCAATAACCGTAAGACGGAAAAGACAATGAAAAAAGTACTAAAACCGTTCATGATTGCTGCTTTGGCTTTGCCAACTTTTGCCTTTGCAAACGCTCCTCAGACGACTTCTTTAGAGAAAGTTCAACAAGCAGTTGGTCCAACAACAACTCAAGTACAGGTTGGTACTGACGGTCAAGTGACTGTAGCAAGCCCGCGTACGGGTATTCGTTATACCTTTGCCAATCCAAATCGTCCAATCGTATTGCAAACTGCAAAAATTGCAGCAGCCAATGCGGCGAATGCTGACCGTATTGTGGCTGAAAACCCAGCCCTTTCTGCTGCGAGTCAACAAAAAGCGAAACAAGTGCTTCTTGATGAAGCAACTCAGCTGGCGCGTAACTAATTTACGACGAACAGCGATAAAGACCAGTCGAAAGGCTGGTTTTTTTATGTGCAAAAGAAATCCACAATAAAATTACAGCAAAACCGTGCTTCTGCTCGATTTTTTATAGATTTTGCACTAAGCTGTATTTTTTATAACTCATATAGTTGGACGTTGAAAAATGGCAGTTGGTGACGTATCTATGCCACAGATGCATGTGGTGAAAGGTGTAAAAATCGGTTCGGCTGAAGCATATGTGCGCTATCAGAACCGACGTGACCTTGTCATTTTTGAATTTGCTAAAGGTTCTAATGTTGCAGGCGTATTTACTCAAAATGCATTTTGTGCCGCGCCTGTTCATATTTCGAAAGCACACTTATTGGCAGGTAATCCACGTTATTTGGTGATTAATACCGGAAATGCCAATGCCGGTACTGGCAAAATCGGCATGGCAAATGCTGAGGCGACGTGTGCGAAACTGGCAGAACTAGCAGGTGTTCAAAATACAGAAGTTCTTCCATTTTCAACAGGTGTAATTGGTGAGCAATTACCTATTGATCGTTTGGTTCAAGGCTTGCAACCCGCATTAGATAGTTTGCAGGAAGATGCATGGTTGGATGCGGCAACGGGCATTATGACCACAGATACAACACCTAAAGGTGCATCTGAACAATTTGAGTTAGATGGCGTTCTGTATACTATGACAGGCATTTCTAAAGGCGCAGGCATGATTCGTCCAAATATGGCGACCATGTTGAGCTATGTGGCAACTGATGCACCCATTAGCCGTGAGCTGGTGCAACAGCTTTTGAAAACCACAGTTAACCTGTCGTTTAACCGTATTACGGTGGATGGTGACACTTCGACCAATGACTCATGTATTTTGATTGCAACGGGCCAAGCTGGTGGCGTAGAAATTACTTCAGAATCAGATTCACGTTATGCTGCTGTTTTAGACGTGTTAACACGTGTAATGAAGCGTCTTGCACAGCTCATTGTCCGTGATGGTGAAGGTGCGACGAAGTTTATTACTGTGGCGGTAGAAGGCGGCGCAGATACTCAAGAATGTTGTGATATTGCTTATAGCATTGCACATTCACCGTTGGTTAAAACTGCAATCTTCGCATCAGATCCAAACTGGGGGCGTATTTTGGCAGCTATTGGTTATGCAGGTGTGCCAAACTTAGATGTTGAAAAAATTCAGGTCTGGTTAGGTGATGTTCAAATCTGTAAAGACGGTGGTGCCGCAGCAGATTATACCGAAGCAGCAGGGGCTGCAGAGATGGAGAAATCTGAGATCACGATCCGTGTAGATTTAGGACGTGGCAGTGCGCGAGATACTGTGTATACCTGTGACCTGTCGTATGATTATGTCAAGATTAACGCAGATTACCGTTCATAAAATATTTGATGTTTTTGAAAAGCCTCCGTTGTGAGGCTTTTTTATAAGTGGAACTTTTTAATGACCGGTAAAAAATAGCCAAGTGCCATATTTATGGGTCAGTTGTGAAGCACCTGTGTAGTAGCAGGCATTAAGGGTAGAGAAGACGTTGTGATGAATAATGCAAACAACTTAATTGCAAATGAAGCAAAATCAATTGTACAAGCGCATTTGGATCGTTTGGGTGATGTTAAAGAGCATCACTTAACGGAAGCTGCAAAGCTTGAAAAGTTTGAATTAATTAAAGCGGAACTCAAAAAACGTAACGCTGTCCTTGTTGCACACTATTACTGTGATCCTGAAGTGCAGGAACTAGCAGAACAGACCGGTGGATGCGTTTCGGATTCACTTGAAATGGCACGTTTTGGTCGGGATCATGAAGCAACGACGTTGGTGGTTGCAGGAGTGAAATTCATGGGGGAGACCTCGAAGATTTTATCTCCTGAGAAAACCGTACTGATGCCTACTCTAGAGGCAACATGCTCACTTGATTTGGGTTGTCCTGTCGATGAATTTACCAAATTTTGCGATGCACATCCGGATCATACGGTTGTGGTATATGCCAATACCTCGGCGGCAGTGAAAGCGCGTGCAGATTGGGTGGTAACCTCGAGCTGTGCTGTTGAAATTGTTGAGCATTTAGATAGTTTAGGTGAAAAAATTATTTGGGCACCCGATCAGCATCTCGGTCGCTATATTCAAAAGAAAACCGGTGCAGACATGTTGCTATGGGATGGGGCATGTATTGTCCATGAAGAGTTCCGTGCACGTGGTATTGCCAATATGAAAGCGCTGTATCCTGATGCAGCAGTTTTGGTACATCCAGAGTCACCAGAATCTGTGGTGGATATTGCAGATGCCGTCGGTAGCACCTCGCAATTGATTAAGGCTGCACAAACCTTGCCACACGAACGTTTAATCGTGGCAACAGATCGCGGTATTTTTTATAAAATGCAGCAAGCTGTGCCGAATAAAATTCTCATCGAAGCACCGACGGCAGGTGAGGGAGCGACTTGTCGTTCATGTGCGCATTGCCCTTGGATGGCGATGAATGAATTAGATGGCATTCTCGAAGTTTTACAAAAAGGCGATCAGGAAATTTTTGTAGATCCGGCATTGGCTGAACGTGCTAAATTGCCTTTAGATCGGATGTTGAATTTCAGTGCCAGTTTAAAACGTTAATTTTTGCTTGAAAAATGATTAAAGTGCTTGATAAATAATCGCTTGAAATGATTTTTTATGTTTTTTTGAAGATAGGTGTTGACGTTAATCAACGTCACGCCTAGAATGCACACCGTACCGCACGATATGCGATACAGCGAAAGCTGAGATGAAACGGAGCATAGCACAGCCTGGTAGTGCACCTGGTTTGGGACCAGGGGGTCGTAGGTTCGAATCCTACTGCTCCGACCAATTTCTCAAGGCAAAAATCGCGTGATAGTCTATGTCATCGGTAATGCGCCTGTAGCTCAGTTGGATAGAGCATCCGCCTTCTAAGCGGATGGTCACAGGTTCGAATCCTGTCAGGCGCGCCATTTTAATGGTGTTCTGATACTAGAATCTGAAACTTGTTGTGATGGTGGATGTAGCTCAGTTGGTAGAGCCCCGGATTGTGATTCCGGTTGTCGTGGGTTCGAATCCCATCATTCACCCCAATTCGGAGCATAGCACAGCCTGGTAGTGCACCTGGTTTGGGACCAGGGGGTCGTAGGTTCGAATCCTACTGCTCCGACCATTTTCTCAAAGAAAACGGTCGATAAAAGATACCGCATACAGCGGTTTTTTTATGCCTGTAATTTAAAATGCGTTATATTGGTTATTCACAAGCAAGAACATGATGGTGGATGTAGCTCAGTTGGTAGAGCCCCGGATTGTGATTCCGGTTGTCGTGGGTTCGAATCCCATCATTCACCCCAACTTTTAAAGTTGAAAGCGGAGCATAGCACAGCCTGGTAGTGCACCTGGTTTGGGACCAGGGGGTCGTAGGTTCGAATCCTACTGCTCCGACCATTTATTTCAAAAACAATACTGTAAAGGATGCCGCATATAGCGGTTTTTTTATGCCTAAAATTTATAAACACAATAAAAAAGCCACCATAAGGTGGCTTTTCCAAATTTCGCTATTTAGGGAATGATCGTGACATTTACACGACGGTTGATGGCACGATTGGTTTCGGTGTCATTAGAAACCATAGGTTGTTCAGCACCACGGCCAATAATTTGAATATTTGAACTGTTATAACCTTGCTTTAAAAAGACGTTTGCGACGCTTTGCGCACGTTTTTCTGAAAGTTGTTGGTTGTAATTGGCTTGTCCAACATTATCCGTATGACCAATAAACTTAATTTTGTTTAGATCATATTTAATCAGTTGAGTGGCGAGGGTATTTAACTTGACTTGTTGGTGAGGTTGTATTTGATAATCATCAAAACCAAATAAAAGTCGTTCTGGTAGGGCAAGTGTCCAACCATCATTGGTCAAGACAAAACCTTCTTTTTTAAGCATACGTGCTTGTTTATAGCTTAAGTTACCTAAACTCATGCAGGCTGTCATAGTAGCCGTGAATGCAAGTATAAATAAAACTTTAAATGCGTTCTTTAACATAGCAACTCCTATGAGTTGGGGCGTTGAAGTGCAATGCACCAATGATTATTAGAAAGTTTAGCATCATACATGGCGCGATCCGCATCAGCGATTAGATCTTCTGGCGATTTCGCATTTTGGATCAGTGCCACACCAATATTAGCTTGTAATGTAATATTATGTTGCTCATAAACAAATGTTGAACCATAGCATTCATGTATTTTGTGACAAAAGACCTCGAGTTCTGTTAGGACATTTAAACGATTGATAATAATTGCAAATTCATCACCACCGAGTCGTGCAACTAAAGCATCATCTGGTAGTGCTTGTTTTAAACAATGTGATGAGGCACGCAGTACTGCATCTCCAGCTAAGTGTCCATATTGTTCATTCACATGTTTAAAGTTTTCAATATCGACAAAGAACACAGCAGCGTTCGCTTGTAAGTCAAATAGCTCAAACAGCTTTTCATAAAAATAATTACGATTTGGCAATTGGGTTAATGCATCATGACGTGCTAGATGAATTAGCTTGTCATTTTCTGAAATCAAGTTTTTATTTGACTGTTCAATTTCACTAAGTAAACCATTAAAGGCGGTACTGAGTGCGTGTAATTCTTGAATATCAGAGTTTGAAACCCGCATTTTATAATCTTTCTTAATGCTAATGGTTTGAGCTGATTCAACAATCGAGCGAACGGATTGCATTAAGTATTGATAAACAGAATTCACCGACCAAAACACGGTAGCCAATAAAAGTATAAAACCTAAAAATAAACCCAATAAAATTTTATGGAAGAAACTAACTAAATCTGAAGAGTTTCCATATACGACCAGTTCGCCGTAATTTTTCTGATCATGATGAATATCTAAGCGAATCGGTTGGCTAAAAAAGAAATAATCTAAAATCGCTTGGCTGGAAAATGTTGAAATTTCTTTTTGCTCAGCATGAGCAAGCGACGCATTTTGAAGGTTGGTAATTTCTATCGATCGAATGGGATACAATTGAGTGTATTCGTTTAAAATTTGACGCATCGTTGTTTGGTCATTAAACACCACAGCGGGTTGAACACGTTCGTTTATCGCATTTGATAAAATCGTTAAGCTATTTTTTGCATAGGTATGCATAGTATAAGTGGAAATAACCAAAAAAATCGCAGAACAAATCGTAAAAGTTAAAGCAAAGATAGTGAGCTGCGAACGCGTAAATAATTGGTGTAATGTAATTGGGTTATAGAGTTGTTTCATTCAGCTGACTCCGAGGACTTCGCCAGTAATAAAACACGTGGATCAATATGTATTTGTGACTGCGTTAAGCTTTCCATATTAATTTTAAACGAATAACTCTGATTTTTTTTATACAAACAAAATGCACTGCCCGACTCACACTCACTATTGTTACTACTTAGAGAGAGGGCGGGGAAATTAACATGGTTGTTTAAAATACTTTGTTCTTCTTTTGCTGATAGATTGGAAAAAAATAAAACTTGGCAATGACTAGATTTGATGTCAATCACATTGATGGCTGTAATTTTATAAGTGCTGTGGGTTGGCGCAAGTTTTTTAAAATCATTGACTAAACTTGAATTATTAATCACGCAAAATTTGGGTGAAGTGGTTTCCCACTTGGCATAACTCAAAATAGAGAAAGTGGTTGTGAAAATATTTGCTGTGGGAGCTGCATATAATAAGGGTGAAATGGAGCACGCCATTATTAAATAGGCAGTTTTTTTAAAAACAACCATACGAAATCAAAAATGTCTTAAATTAAATGGAATGAAAATTGGGTTTATATACGTTTTATTATATGAAATAGGGCGTATATAGCCCAATAATAATACAAAAGAATGTTTATGTGTTCAAAAAAGCGACATGCGTAAAATAAATCATAAAAAAGGTGTTGCAACGGATGTGAAA
>NZ_LQXP01000025.1:0-54671 GCF_003268405.1 Acinetobacter sp. CFCC 11171
GAAGATCGTCCACGTCGCGAATTTAACAGCGATCGTCCACGTCGTGAAGGTGGTTTTGATCGTCGTTCTAACGATGACAACCGTGGTAACCGTGTAGATTACAAACCAGCTCGTGAAGGTTATGGCGATCGTCCAAAACGTTCATTTGGTGAAGATCGTCCACGTCGTGAATTCAACGGTGACCGTCCTCAACGTTCATTTGGTGAAGATCGTCCAAAACGTTTCGGCGATGACCGTCCAAAACGTTTCGGTGATGATAAACCACGTGGTGAACGCACTTTCGGTGAAGACCGTCCACGTCGTAAATTCAATGACTAATTGAATTTTGAAAGAAATATCGAAAAAACCGGTGGAAACACCGGTTTTTTTTATGGATTTAAATTAGCTTTTTAATCAGAAAAATGTATACTTGATCAAACTTTATGTGTTTAATGATAATTAATATGAACGGAAACGCGTTGGCAAATATGCGTACAGTGATGATCGAGGTACTTATGCCTTATATCGGTTTGACACTCTTATTGTGTAATATCGTTTACTATATATACAATTATTTTAACTAAATTCTTCTATTGGGTTGAAAGCACCCTCTATAAAATCGCATTAATAATAAAAAACAATTTACCTGATGGAATGCAGGGATATGCGCTCATGCAATGGTAACATTTTAAACTTCAATCCTTTATAGTATGCATGCTGAAAAAAATGCAGGAAAATCCTCAGCTATGAATAATCAAACGTCTTCTCAGACTCAGGCACTGATCGAAGTGAAAAACCTGAGTTTTAAGCGAGGAGAGCGCGTCATTTATGACAATGTCAGTTTAAAAATTCGTCGTGGTCAGATCACTGCAATTATGGGTCCATCTGGTACAGGTAAAACGACTTTACTCCGTTTAATTGGTGGTCAATTGACTCCCGATAATGGAGAAGTGTTGCTTGATGGGCAGGACATTGCACAGATGTCACGTCAGGAACTCTTCGCTGCGCGTGCGCGTATGGGGATGTTGTTTCAGAGCGGTGCATTATTTACCGATATGTCGGTATATGAAAACGTAGCCTTTCCAATTCGTGCCCATACCAAGTTGCCAGAGCATTTGATCGCTGAAATTGTTGCGTTGAAATTAGAGTCGGTTGGTTTACGTGGTGCAGAACAAATGATGCCCTCTGAACTATCGGGTGGTATGAATCGTCGTGTGGCTTTGGCCCGTGCAATTGCACTCGATCCTGAACTGATCATGTATGACGAACCCTTTGCAGGGCAAGACCCGATTGTGATGGGGGTTTTAACTCGCTTGATTCGTTCGCTACGTGAAGCTTTAGATTTAACTACGATTATTGTCTCGCATGATGTGGCTGAAACATTATCAATTGCAGATTACATCTATGTGGTGGCTGAAGGGAAAGTGCAGGGCGAGGGAACACCTGAGCAGTTAAAAGCACATGCCTCGCCTTTTGTGAAGCAGTTCTTGACGGGTTCGGTAGAAGGTCCAGTCGATTATCAATTCAGTCATCAGCCCTATTTAAATCATGAGGTTCGTTCATGAATGCTATTGCCGCATTAGGTAGACGCGTCATTGAACGTGTTCGAGGAATCGGCGTAGCAACCATTATGTTGCTGCAGATTCTTTTTTCCATGCCGACTTTACTTGGCGTGAAATTGTTTATTTATCAGATGTACCGTGTTGGTGTGCTTTCATTACTGATTATTGTGGTATCTGGCTTATTTATTGGCTCGGTACTGGGTTTGCAAATGTATAGCATTCTGTCGACCTTTGGTAGTGAAGCAATGCTCGGTACCGCCGTTGCACTGACGTTACTGCGTGAACTTGCACCTGTGGTGGCGGCTTTACTCTTTGCAGGTCGTGCAGGCTCTGCTTTGACGGCTGAAATTGGTTTGATGAAAGCCACTGAACAGTTGTCGAGTATGGAAATGATCGGGGTCGATCCATTAAAACGAGTGATCTCGCCTCGACTTTGGGCCGGTATTTTTAGCTTACCAATGTTGTCGGTGATTTTCGCTGCGGTCGGCATCATGGGCGGTAAATTGGTGGGTGTTGATTTTCTAGGTGCAGATGAAGGCTCTTATTGGAGTGGCATCGAGAACAGTGTGCAATTCTTTAAAGACGTCTTTAATGGCACCATCATCAAAAGTTTTGTTTTTGCATTAATTTGTACTTGGATTGCGGTCTATCAGGGTTATGCCTGTGTCCCA
The DNA here is from genome assembly GCF_003268405.1 of Acinetobacter sp. CFCC 11171. Lineage (NCBI taxonomy): Bacteria > Pseudomonadati > Pseudomonadota > Gammaproteobacteria > Moraxellales > Moraxellaceae > Acinetobacter > Acinetobacter sp. CFCC 11171. Next base: position 2,213 of record NZ_LQXP01000025.1, read on the forward strand.
ACTTCAGAAGGTATTGCAACGTCGACCACACGTACTGTCGTGTATTCTTCGTTGTGTGTTTTAGGTTCAGATTTCGTGTTGACTGCGGTCATGTTCGGAGGTATTTAATGAAATCACGTACGAGTGAACTGGCCGTCGGTTTTTTTGTCATTCTGTTTGCTATCGCTATTTTCTTCTTGGCGATGCGTGTGAGTGGTTTGGTCGGCAATAACATTGAAGACAGTTATGAATTGACCGCGACATTTGAAAATGTAAACGGGATTAAACCCCGTGCCAAAGTCACCTTAAGCGGTGTTAAAGTTGGTCAAGTGGAATCGTTGAAACTCGATCCTGTGACGCGTTTAGTGACAGCACATCTGATTATGGATGGTTCATTAACCTCTTATAACGCAGAACAATTAAAAGAAGTGCAAAAGAATGCACTCGAAGAACTGCGTTACACATCAGACTATGAAGCAGCGACACCTGCGAAACAAAAAGAAATGGAACAGCAACTGATTGCTAACATGAAATCCATCACCAATATCGATGAAGATGCTTACATTATGGTGGCAACCAATGGTTTATTGGGCGAGAAATATTTAAAAATTGTACCGGGTGGTGGTGTCAACTTCTTAAAACGTGGTGACCAAATTGGTAATACCCAAGGTACGATGGAAATCGAAGATTTGGTGTCTAAATTTGTGACCGGTGGTGCAGGGAACAAATCTGACAACACAGCAGATGCTGAACAAAAAACAGAAACTGCTGACACAACAACGGCAGACGAACCTGCATTTGTTGAATAATTTTTAGGAGAAATTAAGTGAACACATTGTTAAAACATACGCTTACAGCAAGTATCTTATCAACTATGATGGCAGGTACAGCTTTTGCTGCTCCAAGCGAAGCACCACCTGCATTTGTAAAAAAAAGTGGCTGATGGCCTCATTACACGTTTAAAAGCAGACCACGCAAAACTACAAAATAACCCTGCGGCTGTGAAAACGATTGTTCGTCAAAACTTAGACCCGTATATCGATTCACAAGCGTTCACACGTATCGTGATGGGTACGTATGCAACGAATCAATACAGCTCAGCGGCTCAACGTGCGCAGTTTGAACGTAACTTCCGTGCAACACTGATCGAAAACTATGGTTCAGCTTTTGCCAAGTTTAGTAACCAAACATATAGCATGCGTCCATATAAAGCATCGAACAGTAAGAACCCTGTTGTAACGATTGATTTCCATAACAACGGTGAAAAAATTCCAGTCTCTTTCCAGTTGGCGGATAAAGGTTCACAATGGAAAATCCGTAATATCAACGTTTCGGGTATCGATCTAGGCTTACAATTCCGTAATCAGTTTGCGGCGACTGTAAAACGTAATGGCGGTAACATTGATAAAGCAATTGCGAACTTCAAACCTGATGCTGATGCTGCATTAGACAAGAAAAAATAAGATAGGTGATGTGTGATTAAACTTCATCAACAAGAATTGATGGTTTCAGGCAAAATCGATTACAACAATGCCGAATTGTATTATCAAGACGGCTTGAAATTGATTCAACAACAGCAAGCTTTTCCCTTGGTGGTCAATCTTGCTGAGCTTGAGCATGGCAGTACTTTGGCTTTAGCTGTTTTAGTCCGTTGGTTACGTCAAACGCCAAAAGCGCAAGGTTTACAGTTTAAAGCAGTCCCTGAAAAAATGATGAAGATTATTCAAGCCTGTCATCTTGAGCATGACTTGCAATTGATCTAAATAAAAAAAAGCACCGTAAGGTGCTTTTTTTATTTTAGCGGGGCAAGAAACTCTCGCAAGTCTACGCAATAGGAACGGATTAAATCCATTTCTTCCAGCGGAAGTACATCAATGGGCCAATAAAGAATGCCACGATGATTAAGCTGACCACGATAAAACTGGTTGTACCATGCGCGAATGGCAGTACATCGGTGTTCATCCCATAGACGCTAGCTACTAACATCGGTGGCGCAAGCATACTCGGTAAAATCGAGAATCGACGAATCGTATCGTTCTGCTCGGTGTTAATGAACCCAGAAGTGGTATCCAGTAAGAATCGAACCTTTTGGAATAAGAACGCATCATGCTCAACAAGAGAACGTACGTCTTCACTGAGTTCTCGGATGTCGGCATCATAAATATGACTGCCCAAGGCCCGAGGACGTGACAGGAAGGTGAGAACACGACGTAAATCGATCAGACACAGCTGAGCTTTCCCGAGCATATCTTCTAAATGCGCAAGTCGGGTAATCATGTCATCTAAGTCTAAAATCATCTCACGATGACGGTTATTCAGTACTTCTGTAGAATACTTTTCTAAGTCCTTGTGGATATCTTCCAAGATATCCGCAAGTTCATCGAGTTTGGCTTCTAAAAGACCCAATAAAATCCAAGTTGGATCTTTATAGTCAATTTCATAATCGTTACGACGCGCGCGGGCACGAAAGGCACGGAAAGCCACCAGCTTTTCACCCCGTAAAGTGAATAAGCGTTCTTTATGTAAAATAAAGGCAACTGTTTGTACGGTAGCTAAGGTGCTAGCATTTTCTTCGGGTTCACCATCGACCTGAAAATTTTTATTTTTCGTTAAAAAATAGGTGCTGATGTGCAAAATACCATCGTCATCACGGTAGAATCGTGCACTCGACGAAATATCTTCTAATGATTTTAATGTGGGTAAATTTTGATCATAGGCATCCATAATCCATTGCTGCTCTTCCTGAGACGGGGCAATGAGATCGAGCCAGACTAAATCCTGATGTAAATCGAAGTCACCATTGATGGTGACATCTTCTAAGCTACCGCGCTCTGTCGCGTAAAAGGCTTCAAGCATGTTGTCTTTTCCCCTTACGCAGTAAGTTAAAAATGAATGGGTGTATTTTAGACAAGGATTTGCTGAAAAACACTGTTCTAATGCTTAATTTATGAAAAAATCTGTTTAAAGTTGATTTTTCCAGCATAGCGTTCCTGATCTGATGGTGATTATAAATGAAATCTATCGCAATTTTCTGTGGTTCCGCCCTTGGTAACAATCCTGCCTATTTACAGGTGGCTGAAAAAGTCGGTCGTCATTTAGCGGCCCAAGGTATTACATTAGTCTATGGTGGTGGCCGTTCAGGTTTGATGGGGGTTGTGGCAGATAGTGCTTTGCGTGCAGGTGGGCAAGTCATTGGGGTGATTCCAAAAGTCTTGGTCGATAAAGAATTGGCACATCCAGATTTAACCGAATTGCATGTGGTAGAAAATATGCAACAACGGAAAACCAAAATGTCTGAACTCTCGGATGGATTTGTAGCGATTCCAGGTGGAGCAGGGACTTTAGAGGAAATTTTTGAGCAGTGGACGTGGGCTCAATTGGGCATTCATTTAAAGCCATGTGCCTTTCTCAATGTAGATGGTTTTTATGACGATTTATTGAATTTTCTAAAAACAACTGCAGAAAAAGGCTTTACCCATCCGCGTTTTATCGAAGCCTTAATTGCAGAAGATAATATTGAAACGATTGTTGAGCAGTTTCAACATTTCACTGCGCCAGAGCCGAAATGGGGCATGGTTGAACGTACAGCCTTTATCGCCGATTTGGAACAAGATTGATGAAAATTATCACTGTTGCCGCAGCCATTATTTTAAATGAACAGCATGAACTTTTAGTGGTTCGTAAAAAACACACGGCATTCTTTATGCAAGTAGGCGGCAAGTTAGAACCCCATGAAGCTCCTGAAATCACCATGCTACGTGAAATTCAGGAAGAAATTGGCTGCGCTGCGCAGATTGAACAATTCATTGGTCGTTTTGAAACGGCCGCTGCGAACGAAGCTGATCATCTACTGGTGAGTTATGTCTATCTGGTCCAGTTGCAAGGTGAACCGAAAATTGATGCGGAAATTGCAGCAATGCAATGGGTCAGCTTGGATGATACACAAACAAAACTTGCGCCTTTAACGCGTGAGGTGGTGATTCCTTGGGTGAAGCAGCAGGCGCGATCTCTTGCTGAAAGCTAAACCGCTTTGCTTGCTCAGTTTCTTTATTAGTGGTTGATGTTTGAAACTAAGGCTGTGCCGCAGCAATGCATGCGGCATATACCTGCGTGCAATGTAGCTGATGTAACAGCGTACTTAATGCATGGATTGAACTCCCCGTGGTCACCACATCATCGATGATGAGGACTTTACGGAAACGGCGTTTTTTAGTTGGGTCGATAATAAATTGCTGTTCGATATTTTCTAGGCGTTCTAGCCGACTTAAACCTTTTTGAGCGTGCTGTGCTTGACGAATCACGGGTTGCCAAACAGGGATGCGCAATTGCTTTGCCATCATGTGTGCAACGAGCAGCATTTGGTTGTATCCACGGTCCTTAAGGCGTTCAACTGAAATAGGCATGGGCACAATGGCTTGAACCCTAGCTAAGCGCAAGCTTAAAAGGCTCTGTGCCAGTAAATTTTGATAGTGCAATTGTTGCTCATACTTATAGCTTTGGATGATGCGATCTATTGGAAAATCATAGTGAAAGGCACAAGAGATGCTGTGTTCATGGCGATTAACCATTTTTTTAAACCAAGGCAGTTGTTCCCAGCAGTCAGTACAAAGCGAATGATGTTGTTGTCGATCGATACCACAGAGCAGGCAAGGGGAAACGCTCTGCATTCCTTTTCGGATGAAATGTTGGATGGATTGGAGCATATTTTTATTCTAATCATTCTTTTTTGAGTATTTTGCACAGATTGCTGTGAAGTGCAATCACGACACTACAGCAATCTGTTCGACAAGCTTACTGGTTAAAGCCAATCTGTATTTTAGGATGATCGATCTGTCATCCCAATAATTATTATACATAGGCATAACGGGGTGCTTCAGGCAGCCATCGTTTTAAAAGCGCTTGAGCCTGTGCAGGATAATCATTTAGGACTTGTTGAGCCACATAGTGTGCCTGATTGAGTAAATGGTCATCGCGCTCTAATTTTGCTACACGAAAGCCCATATCGCCTGTTTGTTTAGTGCCGAGGAGCTCACCGGGGCCGCGAATTTCCAAATCTTTTTCAGCAATAATAAAGCCGTCATTGGTCTCACGCATAATGCGTAGACGCTCTTGCCCATTTTGCGATAAAGGATTTTTATACAGCAAGGCACAGAAACTGGCTTTTGCACCACGTCCTACACGACCACGTAGCTGATGTAGTTGTGAAAGCCCTAGGCGTTCTGCATTTTCAATCACCATGATCGAGGCATTTGGGACGTCAACACCGACTTCAATCACTGTGGTTGCAATGAGTAATTGCAACTCATTATTTTTAAATTGTTGCATCACTGCTTGCTTTTCATCGGCCTTCATTTTGCCGTGAACCAGACCAATATTGAGGTCTGGGAAGCGTTCTTTAATTTCATTAAAAGTTGCCTCAGCGGCTTGAGCATCTAAGGTTTCGGATTGTTCCACTAGGGTGCAGACCCAATAGGCTTGTTTGCCTTCAGCACAATTGCTGGCAATCCGCTGTAGCACTTCTTCACGACGGTCAAGTGGGATGGTAACCGTTTGAATCGGTGTACGACCGGGTGGCAGTTCATCAATGACGGAGGTGTCTAAGTCACCATAAGCCGACATGGCCAAGGTGCGAGGAATAGGGGTTGCCGTCATCACCAGTTGATGTGGTGTCATGCCATTGAGACCTTTGTTCCGAAGTGCCAAACGCTGATCGACGCCAAAACGGTGTTGTTCATCAATAATCACTAAACCTAATTTGGCAAATTGTACATTGTCTTGAAATAAAGCATGTGTACCGACCACTAAATTGGCGGAACCATCTTGAATACTTTGTTCTGCAGCAGCTCGAGCTTTACCTTTTTGCTTGCCGGAAAGCCAAGACACGGTCAGACCCATAGGCTCAAACCATTTTTTGAAATTTAGATAATGTTGTTCGGCCAAAATTTCTGTTGGCGCCATCATGGCCACTTGCCAACCTTCCTCGAGCGCATGACAGGCTGCAACGCCTGCAACCAAAGTTTTACCTGCACCTACATCGCCTTGTACGAGTCGAAGCATAGGTTTGTTCTTTTTCAGATCGACCGCAATTTCTTTGGACACGCGTTTTTGTGCGCCGGTCATTTCAAACGGTAGTGTACTTAAAAGTTGTTTGGTGAAGTTCTTACTTGTAGAGAATGACGGTGCTTCGATTTGTTGAATATAAGCACGGCGGCTGAGCAAACTGACCTGATGGGCAACCAATTCTTCGAAAATTAAACGTTGCTGTGCAGGATGAGAACCTTGGCTGAGTTGCAACATATTGGCATCGACAGGGGGGTGATGAATATAGTCCAGTGCTTGTTTTAGGGCATAGCCATTGGTGAATTTTTCCGGCAATAATTCAGGTAAGTCATCACTATATAACTGTAGTGCTTGTTTGACATATTCACGCAATTTGGACTGCGTTAAGCCTTCGGTTGCGGGGTAAATCGCAGTGAGTTGGGTTTGTGGTAAAGGTGTGTGTTCAGTAATCACCTGTAGTTCAGGATGATACATTTCTAAGCCACGAGCACCAACACGGACTTCACCAAAAATCCGTAAACGATTGCCCGGTTTTACCCGATCAGTAATGCCTTTGTAGATATGGTAAAAACGTAAAGTAACTTTGCCACAGTCGTCATCCAGTAGGGCGGCCATCGATTTACGCTTTCCGGGTGGAAAGTCGATACTTTTGACTGTGCCTTCCAGTAAATAACTACGACCCACGGTCAATTGGTTCATGGGGATGATCGTGCTACGATCTTCATAGTCGCGTGGCAGATGAAACAAAAGATCATCTGTCGTGAAAATATTTAGTTTTTCAAGTAAAGCAGCGGCGGCATTGCCAACCCCTTGCAATTGATGGACGGCAGCCATGTCCCCTCAACTTCGGTTTATATGATCTAAATGGATCAGTTCTGAGAATAGGTCGTTTGATGCATATTCTATTTATCGGTTATGGTAAAACATCGCAACGTGTTGCTAAACAATTATTTCAGCAAGGTCACCAAATTACCACAGTGAGTCGTAGTGCGAAAGAGGATGATTTTGCAGAACATTTAATCCAAGATATTCACCAACTGGATTTGTCGCAGGTTCAACCGATTGATACTGTCTATGTTCTTTTGGCTCCTGCACGTCATGCTCAATTCAATGCTGTGGATGCTTACCGAAATACTTATGTCGATTCTGTACAGCCAATTGTTCAAGCATTAGCACATCATCCAATACAACGTTTAATCGTGGTGTCGTCCACTCGTGTCTATGGTGAGCATGCGGGGGAGCGCATTGATGATGACACTGTGCCACAACCGATCGATGAGCAGGGGATGCTGTTACGCGAAATGGAGCATCGCTACTCACAAGCATTTCCTACCGAATGCGTGATTGTACGTCCATCTGGGATTTATGGCACATCGACAAAACGAATGCAGAAACTGGCCGAAACGACTCATCGCTATCCCAATATCCATTGGTCAAATCGAATACATATCGATGATTTGGCAAAATTTCTGTGTCATCTACTTCACGTGGAACATCCTGAGAAATCATATATTTGTTCTAATAAACAACCTCAACCATTACATGAGCGGATCTTGGAATTACAAAGAGCTATGCATTTACCCGAATTGGTTTTAGAGAGCGAAGTAGAAACAGGTAAAAAGATTTATGCAACGCGGATGATGGAGAGTGGTTTTAAGTTGGAGTGTTGAGTATTTTGGGGTATTTAGATTTTGAATTTAAATAATTATTGAGTTTATTTGATAAAAACAAATGGTGCTTTAATATTTATTTATAAAGAATAATTCAATTCAGTTAACTATAAGGGGATTTATGTCGAGCTATATTGATTATATTAAGCTTTCCACAAGTGCTATTTGTGATGCTGTCATGACCTTTGATCAAGCACGTTCTGCTGAAAAAATGATGGGATGGGAATATATGGGAGAAGATAATTCTGCTTGGAAGGAAGGCCCTTATTTGTCATTGGGAGCAAATCAGAAAGATATGGATAGGAGCCAGCCATATTGTATGAGATCAAGTATTTATATGCGTGCAATAGCAGGAGTTGTTTTAGATAATCAATTTCATAATACGGGGAAAACACAGATACCTACATCAAAGCTTGAACCGCATCAATCGAGGGTTGAGCCTGTAATATCAAAGTTGATTATGATTGAACAATTTGAAATTTTTAAAGATTTTATGGTTTCGTGTGATGGTCCATATAATAAGAAACAAGTAGCAAAATGGGAGGGGAAGCTTCCAAATGATATTTTGAATAAAATATCAAGTTTAACAATAAGAAGAAATGCATTAACCCATGACATTGATTATGAACTTCCAACAATGAAAGAGGCTGTAGAGTTTTTTTATGCTTTAAGATACATAGTAAATAATTACTTTAATTTTTCTTCTGAAAAAAATGAAGATTCCAAAATTTAAAGCTCATTATCTCTAATGAACAGAGACAAGCCTTTTACAACTTGTCCCTGATTTTGCTCATCTTCTTCCGCTTTTATGGCGAAAAAATCAGAACGGTTTATTTTCTCTTACGTTTCAAACGTTTTTTAGCTTGTTCAGCAGCCACTTTATCCAGTGCTTCTTTTAACTCTTCATCACTAAAGGTTGTAATGTGCTGCAACATTTGGAGTGTCACATCATCCAAAACGAGGTTGGTATATTGCGCAACATTTTGGAAATTTTCATCAAACACAATGGCGTTGTTTTCATTGGTGCTGATATAACCTTGTTGTGTTAAGACTTTAATAAAGCTTTGGAATAAGGCCTTATCAAAGAACTCTGGCGAGTTAAATTCATACAACACAGATAGACGTTGACCAACCAAGTGACTGAGTTCTTCAACCTGACGCGTTGAGATATTACCCGAACCACGTTGTGTGATTAAAGCCAAAGTCATGTAGTAACGCTCTAGACTTTGCATCACGGGTGCAGCCAAGACTACTAACTGATTGTGCTGCTCTGAGTTAGGCGCAGGGGAGATCAGGTTGCCTTCTGCATCTTCAGAAATTAGCTTGGCTTTAATCAGTACTTCTGCATACGCACAGATCTGATCTTTAAGCTCTTCATCATTCCATTTGAGGAATAACTCAGCTTTTAAGAATGGATACAGTGTACGAATGACATTAATTAAATCACCACGGCGAATTGAACCATTATGTTCAACCAAAGCGGCAATGAGTGATGGCAAAATAAATGCGTGCAGGATGTTGTTACGGAAGTAGGTTAACAGCACCGCTTGATTATCAGCAATGGCAATAATATCGCCAAGGACATGATTAACACGTTTAATCAGCTTGAGTTTTAAACCATAAGCAATGATTTCTTTACCTGACAGCGGTGTTACTTGCATGCGCTCATCGTAAGGTAAGGCAGTTAAAAGATCGCGATAGGTATCTAACTGCTTAATGCAAATCTCTTCATCTAAAGTATGTTTAGATGTCGCCAATAAAATCAATGAAAGCAATGAAACTGGGTTCACCACTGCTGCACGGTTAATATTTTCTAAAATCACGTGTGCAGAGCTGTTAATGGCATCCGAAACTTCTGGCGGAATTGGGTCGTCATTTTTCTCGATTTTGATGTTGCTTGCATTGTGCTGTTTCAACATGTCATCAAGGAAAACCGGCTCACCAAAATTCAAATGAACTTTACCGAAAATACGTTCGATCTTACGCAGGGTTTTCATAATCCCGATGATTGATTCGCCTTCTTTTGGCTTACCATTCATTTCACCAACGTAGGTCGCACCTTCCATTAAACGCTCATAACCAATATAGGTCGGTAAGAACACGATCGGTTTGGCTGGATTACGTAAATGACCATGGACAGTCATGGCGAGCATGCCGGTCTTCGGTGGTAATAAACGACCAGTACGTGAACGCCCACCTTCGATGAAGTATTCAAGCGGCGTATTACGCGCCAAAATACTGTAGAGGTATTCTTTAAATACGGTGGTGTAGAGACCATTGCCACGGAATGAACGACGAATAAAGAACGCGCCGCCGCCACGTAAAATTTGCCCGACAAATGGCATGTTTAAGTTATCGCCCGCAGCAATGTACGGCACCATCAAGCCACGTTTATAGATCACATATGACAATAATAAATAGTCGATATGACTACGATGGCATGGGGTGTAAATGATCTCGTAGTCTTTGGCCAGTTCACGAACGGTACTGAAGTTATGCACTTCGACGCCATCATAAAGCTGTGTCCACAGACGAGTCAGTGCTAAGTCAGCAAAACGTACTGTTGATGCAGAATAGTCAGAAACGATTTCATTTAAATAACCAATCGCACGACGTTCAGCTTCAACCATGCTGATTTTACTGCGAATGCTTTCACGACGAATCGCATCTTGCACATCCGTAGATTTGATCAGGCCATGCATCACATTACGACGGTCAGATAAATCCGGACCCAAAACCACTTCACGCTGCGCATCTAAATAATCATTCAGTGTGCTAACAATATAAGTCGCAGGTGACAAGTTTGGATGTGTAGTTTTGGCATATTCAACCAAACGACGCAAAGACTGTGGCTCATGGAATTCGAGGTACGATTGACGACCGTGCAAACCAATATTGACCAGCTGCTTCACTTTGCTTGGTGTAGACCATGTATCGGTAAATAATAATTTAAACCAAGAATCTTCTTTATCGGGTTCACGGCCCCACAGCACGGTTACAGGAACGAGCTCAACATCCGCATCAGGATTTTTTTCCAAAACCTCAATTAAACGTAATAAACGAGGTGGAAAGGCATGTGGCGGTGGATTGAGTAAGTTGTCTTCATCATGATGTTGTAAAAACACCACAGAGGCTTTTTCTGTTTGCGTACCCACAGTCATTGGGTCGAGTGCAGGGTGTAGCTTTAAACGACGGGTTTCACCATCGACAATTAAAGCATTACTCCGTGAATGATTTTGCAGAACGTAGCAGGTAATTTTCGTTGTCTGTACGCCGGTATCTGTATCGGTTTCAGTCACTACAGGTTCTACAGGGACTTCACCTAAAACATGCGGTGTTACCACAAGGTCAAGCAGTTTACTCGAAAGCTTTCGATACATCTGACCAAAGCCGCTCTTGGACATACAAACTCCTACTTTTCATGACCAAACCACAGAGATTCTGAGGGGAATCTATTCTGCGTAATTGTACTTAAAAACTGTATGTCATTTTCTGACAAATTGCATAGATATTGTAAGATTTTATCGTTAAAAAACGTATTTTTAGCAGTTATATTGCATCAGCAAGGTGACAGATCAGTCAGCGAATCTTTAGGGTTTTAGTCTGGATTTATGGCAAAATGGAAAATATATTTAAACATCTGTTGATGTTGCCTGCATTAGCTTAATCCCGAATGATAGATAGGTTTGTTATGAATGCCTTAACACAAGAGTTGGTTGATTTACTCAGCCTTGAAAAATTAGAAGAAAATATTTTTCGTGGGCAAAGCCGAAATTTGGTCGGGAAACGTGTCTTTGGTGGACAGGTTTTAGGTCAGGCGCTACGTGCAGCATCTTATACGACAGATCGACCTGCTCATTCTTTACATGCCTATTTCTTATTTGGCGGTGATATCAGTGCACCGATCATTTATGAAGTAGATCGTATTCGCGATGGACGCAGTTTTGTGAGTCGTCAGGTTCGTGCGATTCAACATGGTAAAACCATTTTTATGTGTATGGTGTCATTTGCAGAGCAAGAAGAAGGGTTGAACTACCAAGTTGCAGAGCCAGAATATCCAGCTGTAGAGGATTTAAAATCTGAAGCTGAGCTAAAACGGATGATGGTGGAGTTTGTCCCTGAAAACGTCCGTACGTCTTTTATGCGCGACCGTCATGTAGAAATTCGCCCGATTGATCCACAAAACCCGTACCAACCGCAGCCTGCTGCGCCATCGTATGCACACTATATTCGTACCCATGACACGATTGCTGCCGATGTTGATGACATCTCTTTACATCAGGCTATTGCGGCATTCTATTCAGACTTTACGCTGATGACGACTGCACTTCGTCCACATGGTTTAAGTTATTTATCACCTAGTTTGCAGTGTGCGAGTATTGATCATGCCATGTATTTCCATAAGCCATTCCGTGTGGATGAATGGATGCTTTATGATATGGATGCCACCGTCAGTGCTAGTTCACGTGGTCTAAATTTCGGTCGCATGTGGCAAAACGGTGAGTTGGTCTGTAGTACGACACAAGAAGGCTTGATCCGTTTACGTGAAATTGAAACCCAATAAGCTTTGAACAAGATGTGTTAAGTAGTAAAAGCTGAATACTGAAAAAACCGAATCAGAAGATTCGGTTTTTTATTACCTTTATTTATCTGTATGAGCCTACTCGTAGATTTGATCTATCTCGTTAGTGTCTTTCGGCATAGGTTAAATTAAGCTGAATTCGGGCTTTGCAGAATTGTAGCAGTACATGTGACAAAAAATTCCTCGAATCTCAATGGGTCGCATGGCATAGTGCCTGAATAAAGGATGATAAATGCAAGGCACAATGAGCTTAAATACGCAGATTTTAATTGCCGCAATATTGGGTGTGGCATTTGGCTTTTTATTAATTCAGTTTCCAGAGACGCAGTTTTTGTCTGCCAGCCTGTATGGCTTGGGGATTGCCAGTAGTATTTTTATTGGCTTGCTGAAAATGATCTTGGTTCCGTTGATCTTTAGTTCGATTGTGGTGGGGGTATCGAATTTACAAGCGGGTGGTCAGCTGAGTCGAACGTGGAAAATTACCTTAGCGTGCTGTGTCACTACCACAACTTTGGCACTGATCTTGGGTCTAGCATGCGCGCATATTTTTAAAGTCGGGCAGGGCGTGGACATCGTCATGTTCCAAGATGCAATGCAACAGCATCAAAGTCCTGACACCCTCACAGCAGGTTCATTCTTTACCAATTTTATTCAAAATACACTGATTAATCCGTTTAAAGCCTTTAGTGATGGCAACGTACTCGCAGTCGTGGTGTTTTCACTATTTCTCGGTGTGGCCTTGGTCAAAGGCGGTGAAAAATTTCGAAGTGTGAGAAAGCTCAGTCAGCAATTTTTTGACATCATGATGATGATTATCGGCTGGGTGATGAAGCTTGCACCGATTGGTATTTTTGCATTATTGGCTAAATTGATTGCTACAGAAGATATTTCGGTGTTGAGTCGCCTCGCGGAGTTTGCTGCCGTAGTCACAGGGACGACGATTTTCCATGGGGCAGTGGTGTTACCTCTGTTGCTTTGGATTTTTGGGAAAATGAGCCCACTGACATTTTTTAGAGGAACACGAGCTGCCTTAATCACTGCTTTTGCAACCAGTTCAAGTTCAGCAACGATGCCACTGTCGATGAAATGTGCGCAGGAAAATTTAGGTGTACGTCCTCAAACGGCAGGCTTTGTAATTCCTTTGGGCACGCAGTTGAATATGGATGGTACAGCGTTGTATGAAGCTGCTGCTGCGTTATTTATTGCCAACTTGATGGGCTTAGATTTAACCTTGGGTCAGCAGTTAATTGTTTGTGCAACCGCCATGATTGCGTCACTCGGCGCACCGGGCATTCCAAGCGCTGGAATGGTGACAATGATTATGGTTTTACAATCAGTCGGACTCCCTGCAGAAGCGATTGCGATTTTACTGCCGATAGATCGACTCTTAGATACAGTAAGGACTGTGGTGAACGTACAGGGCGATATGATGATTAGTGTAGTGGTTGATCGTCATACGCGAGATGTCGATGAACCAACGTTGTCGAATTAAGCAGATAAAGAGCTAAAATGTGGGTTGTAGACGATCTCCCACAGATGCCCGTCTAAGTCTTGAAAATAGCCTGCATAACCACCGTAAAACGTGGGCTGTGCGGGGTTAATTGTTTTTGCACCTGCGCGTTGGGCTTGGTGCATGATTTGATCGACGGCTGCGGGACTGTTGACGTTATGACCAAGAGACATTTGAGTTGGACAAAATACTGATGTATTGATGTCTGTGTCATGACTAAGGCTATCTTGCGGCCAGAGTGCGAGCTTTAAACCGTGTTGTAAATCAAAAAATGCCACAGCGCCATGTTCAAATTCAGTCCCAATAATCCCTGCGCTATTTAGACCTAAACCCTCCTGATAAAACGCAAATGCAGCATGTAAATCATTCACGGCCAGTGTAATGACGGAGATGTGAGCGTGCATGGAGATGCTCCTGATCGATGTATTTTTATTTTAGGATGAGGCTGAATATAAATGCATTTTAAAGAGAATAGGGAGTTCGGAATAACTGTACTTTAAACATCGAACTTACGATCCTATCCATCTTGAGTGTGTTGATTGCGCAATAAAAAAAATGGAGCGTAATGGATGTGAGCACAAAGAAAAGCAGGGCGAACCCTGCTTAATACAGATTTTAAATGGTGTTTAAGCAACTTTCAGTGCGGCACGCTTTGCAGCAGGAGAGTTGTCGAGGTAAGCAATCGCATCTTCAGTTTTTGCTTCATGCACAGGATCGTACCAAGGCATTAAATACCCCAATTGCTGCGACACTAACCAAAGCGGATGTGGCAATAAGCGATTGTCTTTTTGCGCGATACGCGCCCATTCACGCCAAATCCACGGTTTATATACGGCAGGTTTAATCGATGCATAGCGCGAGTCTTGCTGCATGATATGTGCAGCACCATCGACCCATAGACCAAGTACGGCAGCAATCACGATCACACTTTGATAATAGCGAGAAATATAGCCCCCACCAAGGTGACGATACAAATCAAAGGCCACGGTACGATGCTCTATTTCTTCTGCACCATGCCATTTTACTAGATCGAGCATATTCGGATCAGCACCGAGGCGTTCCCACTCTTTATTATATAAAGCATATTTGCCTAGTACACAGGTCATGTGCTCAACTGTTGCAATTACCCCTAAACGAAAGAGATCCCATTGATGATCCAAAGCTTTAGGTACGTTGAACCCTAAAGGTTGATCCGCAAGCAGTTTGCCAAAGAGGAAGTCCATGATTTCAAGGTTGCGTTGAATACTGATATTGCGCTGAGATAAGTATTCTTTATTAGCAGAGTTATGTGCTTGAGCATGCATGGCTTCTTGGCGGATGAATGCTTTAACGTCCTCTGCTAATTTTTCATCTCTAATTTGTGGCAATACTTTGTTATACAAACGGCAAAACCAAAACTCACCTGCAGGTAAGATCATATTAATTTCATTAATAAAATAGCTAACAAAAGGTTGGTTGGGCACCCAGTCAACTTGAGTATCTTGCCACTCAAATTTCACTTTACGTGGTTTAATTTTATATTCGATTGATGATCCAAATTTTGTGTTTCTCAAGCGGGAGAGTAATTTCATGACCTATCCTTGTTTTTATGTGATCGAGTGCACATCTGATATATTCAGTATCCAAAAAAAATCCTGCATTGTGATTAGCAATACAGGACATTTCATTATCTTCAGAAGATACTTTTTGTCAGACAATCATTCTTGCGCTGACTTTAAAATTACTCGATTAGTGGTCTGAATTTTTGCCTTCAGTTTGGGGTAAGTCTTCAGATGTAGTGTGGAAGTCATTGAATGCTTCCGCGTCCACATCGATTTCAATATCATCTTCCGAGGCTTCAGGTATGCTGTCGAGATCAAACTCTGTGGATTGCTCTAGAGTGAAGTTTAGACGACCCGCCATGACACTCGCTAACTCTTCTAAACCTTGTTTATTCAATGATGAGAACAATTGGATAGAGAAGTTCAGCTTCATTTTTTTCAATGCCGCTTTCACTTCTTGTAGTGCTTTAGAGGCTGGGCCACGGTTTAATTTATCTGATTTGGTGAGCAGTACATGCACGAACAATTTACGTGAATGTGCCCATTCCAACATCATGACGTCAAAATGTTGTAGTGGATGACGGATATCCATCAACAGAACAAGGCCTTGTAAACTTTCACGGTGTATCAGATAGTTTTCTAACTCTTTTTGCCACACGATTTTCATCGCTTCAGGTACAGCGGCATAGCCATAACCCGGTAAGTCGACCAAACGTTGATCAGGATTTCCTAGACTGAAAAAGTTGATCATTTGGGTACGACCCGGTTTTTTCGACGCACGTGCCAATTGTTTTTGGTTGGTGAGCGCATTAATGGCACTTGACTTACCCGCATTAGAGCGGCCAGCAAAGGCAATTTCATAGCCGGTATCTTCAACGCAGAGGTTGAGTTTAGGCGCACTCATTAAGAACTCAGCTTTGCGTAGCCAGTTGAGCGAGCGCACAGCATATTCAGTAATCGCAGAGTCTACTTTTTTCTCATAAGTAATCTTTTGCTTCGGCGCATTGGCCGCTTTACTGTTTCGTGATTTTCCTCTGTGCTGATGCATAACCCAACTTCAATAACTGATTTAACAACACGCATTATAAAGGAAGTCGGGCAGGCAAGCGAATTTTGTCGCAGGCAAAGTGAAATTAGAGATTGATCAGTTGAATCGGAGATTGTGTTGTAAATTTAGATGCGCTGCTTGGTTGTAAAACATCGGCAAGTTTGTACTGATCGAGACTTTGATAAAACTGTTCTAAAGCTTGGTCTAAGAGGCTTTTTAAACCACACTGACTGCGTAGTACGCAGGGTGGGTCATTGCATTCTACTATCTGGTGATGGCCTTGCAGAATTCGTACGATTTGACCGAGCTGAGCGTCAAGTGCTTCAGGGTTTAAGCGAATGCCGCCACCTTTGCCGCGGCTGGTGATTAACCAGTTTTGTTTTGCCATAAAATGCACAATTTTCACCAAGTGATTACGCGAAACATGCAGGTCTTCTGCAATTTCAGCAATGTTATAAGGCACATCACGAGGGCGTGCGATATAGAGCAAAATGCGTAATGCATAATCGGTGAATTTATTGAGTTGCATGATAATACTGTGAGTCTAAGAGAAATAAATAAGGGCTAGTCTAGCATAACTAAACTAACCCTTTGTATTTCAGGTGAATAGCTTAGTTAGTGTTTTACACCACCAGTGCCGAAAGCTTCGCTGTGAATATTGCTAGCAGGAATACCACGAGCAATTAAAGCTTTCTGTTGTTCAGCCATAAATGGCATTGGACCGCAAAGGTAATAATCCGCATTGATCGGTAACAGTGCAGTATCCATGCTGCCTAAGTCTAGACGACCAGCAGCATCATAATCTTCACCTAATTTATCATTAGCATGAGGGAACTCATACGCTGTAAAAGTGCTAAGACGTGGGTATTTTGCTTCCAAATCCTGAATGTGTTTATGCATTGCATGCACTTGTTTGCTACGGCAGGCATGGATAAAGGTTACAGGTTGTGGCATGTCTAAAGTCACCAACTGATTCAGCATCGCAATCATTGGTGTTAGACCTACACCACCACTGATAAAGACATTGCGTTTTTGTGAATCAATCAGGAAGAAATTACCTGTTGGTGCAGACACTTCGATTTCTGAACCGATCTCCAAGCCATGCAGTGTATTTGATACCCAACCTGGAACCAAGTCACCTTTCTGATCTTCACGTTTTACAGAGATACGTAAGTAGTTGTCTTGTGGGCTGGTAGACAGTGTATATTGACGTGGTTGTTTTAGACTCAGCTCATCGACCAATACACGTACAGAGATGTACTGACCTGCTTCATATTTTGGTAAATCACCACCATCAGAAGGCTCAAGGTAGAATGAGGTGATTTCATCACTTTCAGCCACTTTTTTCGCGATTTTGAAATTACGCCAACCTAACCAACTGCCTTTAGTTTGCTGATGTTGCTCATAAATCGCTTTTTCAGTGCTGATAAACAAGTCTGCCAATTGTCCATATGCTGCTGCCCAAGCTGCAATCAGTGGATCTTCCATTGAAATGCTTAATACTTCACTGATCGAGTGCAGCAAATTTTCGCCGACAATATTATAGTCTGGAGCTTGAATGTTAAGACTCACATGTTTATGCGCAATTAATTCTACAACTGGTAAAAGTACAGATGGGTCCTCAATATTTTCAGCATAAGCCAATACAGCACCCGCCAAAGCTTGTGCCTGAGCACCGCTGCGCTGATGTCCCATGTTAAAGGTTTCTTTGAGGTCAGGGTTATTGCCCAACATACGATTATAGAAGTAACCAGTCAGCGCGACACCATTTTCACGTAGAACAGGAACAGTAGCTTTTACTAGGTCAATTTGCTGCGGAGTCATAGCTGATCTCTCATGGCTGTTATTTATAAGATGTATTTAAAATACATTTTTAAATACATCCGCGCAATACATGTTTTAGTAAAAACCATAAAAAAATTATGGAATATAAAAAGATTCCATAAATTTGTATTTTTTAATTGGGCTTTTAGATTATTTCTTGCCGAAGATAGAACCTAAGAGGCCACGGATAATTTTCTGACCTGTCGACCCGCCCAAGCTGCGTGCAGCACTTTTTGCAAAAGTTCCTACCGTGTCTTGAATCAGTTTTTCACGTTGTTTGGCTGAACGCTCAGCTTCTTTTTGTTGTTCGCGCGCAAGGCGTTCTTGTTCACGTGCTTGCTGTTTGGCGAGTGCATCTGCTTCTTTGGCTTGTTGTTTGGCCAACGCTTCTTGTTCTTTGGCTTCTATTTTATCTTGTTCCGCTTGGACGGCTTGTTGTTGGCGCTCCGCCACTTTATTTTGTAAAAGTTCATAGGCACTTTCACGATCTGCTTCGGTGTCATACACACCTGCGACAATGCTATTTGCCATCAGAGCTTTGCGTTCTTCTACAGCAATTGGGCTAAATGAAGAGTAGGGTGGCATCACCCAAGCACGTTCAACAATTTGAGGTGTGCCTTGTTCATCTAGACAGCTAATCAGAGCTTCACCTACAGCCAGTTCCGTAATTACTTGATCGACTTTAAACGCAGGATTGGCTCGGAAAGTATCTGCTGCCGTCTTGACCGCTTTCTGATCTTTCGGGGTAAATGCACGTAGCGCATGCTGAACGCGGTTACCCAGTTGGCCTAAAACACTTTCAGGTAAGTCAAGTGGATTTTGCGTTACAAAGTAAATGCCGACACCTTTAGAGCGAATCAGACGAACCACTTGCTCAATCTTTTCTTGTAAAGCAGGGCTGGCATTATCAAACAATAAATGTGCTTCATCAAAGAAGAACACCAGTTTGGGGTTATCCATATCTCCAACTTCGGGCAATTGTTCAAACAGTTCTGACAGCATCCACAGTAAGAAAGTTGCATAGAGCTTAGGAGTATTCATTAACTTGTCGGCGGCGAGCAGGTTGATGTTGCCACGACCTTGTGCATCCGTTTGGATAAAGTCCATGATATTGAGCGCAGGCTCACCAAAAAACTTGTCACCACCTTGATCTGCCAATGCAAGCAAATTACGTTGAATTGCACCTAAGCTTGCAGGTGATAAATTGCCATATTCATTTTTAAATTCGGATGCATGTTCACTGACGTAGCTGATCATGGCTTTTAAGTCTTTAAAGTCGATGAGCAATAAGCCCTGATCATCGGCAATACGAAAGACCGCAGATAACACACCTTCTTGCGTGTCGTTTAAATTCAGAATTCGGGCAAGGAGCAGTGGACCAATTTCAGAAATGGTGGTGCGAATGGGATGTCCTTGTTCACCGAACAAATCCCAAAACACCACAGGGGAGGCTGCAAAAGGAATGCTCTCGATATTTAAACTTTTAATTCGTTCGTCAAACTTAGGATTGCTTTCACCTGCTTTGGCAAGGCTAGAAACATCCCCTTTGGCATCGGCTAAAAATACAGGTACACCCAGCCGAGAAAAACTTTCTGCCAACACCTTCAACGTCACCGTCTTACCAGTACCTGTGGCCCCAGCAATCAAACCATGGCGGTTTGCAAATTGTGAATGAAGCACCACATCCTGTGTGGTGTCTTGTGTTTTTTTGCCAATAATTATTGGTGTACCCATAGATGTTCCTGTATTTATTCGAGTTGCTGTTTATTTAAATGTTGTAGTGCGTTTTCTATATCTTGTATTAAATCTGCAGGATGTTCTAGTCCTATACAAAAGCGAACCAGTAAGCCAGCTTGAATATGTGAATGTTCGAGTACACGCATATCTTTTAAGTTATATAACATGACTAAACTGACTGGGCCACCCCAGCTAAAACCGAGCTTAAAGAGTTTTAGTGCATCGCAAAAGCGGCGTACATCTTGCAAGCTATATTTTTCATTAAATACCACGCTGACCAAGCCGGCACTGTGTTGTTCTGTACAAATTTCTTTCCAATACTGATGTCCTGCGGAAGCTTCATCGGCAGGATGTAAAACCTGTACAAAGGCTGGTTGCTGTTTTAGCCAATTTAATAAAGTTAAAGCACTTTGTGACTGGTGTTCATAGCGCAGTCGCATAGAAGCCAGACTGCGTTGTACTTGCGCGGCGTCATCACCAGAGATACTAATGCCTTGAATGGCGTGCGCACGAAACAGTTTGTGATGAAGCTTTTTATCTCGTGTAATTACCGAACCCATCAAAATATCCCCGCCGCCACTTGGGTATTTGGTCAAGGCATGCACACTGATATCGACACCCAGGTGCTCAGCACTAAAATCAAAAGCATTAAAGGCAAGTCCTGCGCCCCACGTATTGTCCAGTGCAGTGAGAATGTTCTGCGCTTGAGCTTTTTTGACCAAGCCGACTAAATCTGGAAACTCTAAAGTGACAGAACCCGCCGCTTCTAACCAGATAAGCTTGGCTTGCGCTGAAGGGCTAAATGAATCGACATCAATAGGGTTATAAACCTTGACCACGATGCCATAGCGGGTTTCTAAATTGCGTAAATGGTCCATATTGGGGCCATAGATATTATCTGCGACCCACACTTCATCCCCTTGACTTAAAAAACATGAATTGACCAAATTAATTGCAGATAAACCGCTTGGTGCGAGTAAGTGATACAAGCCACCTTCAATCTGAGCAATCTGATCGCCTAGGGTAAATGTAGTGGGTGTGCCATGTGTTCCATAGCTATAGTCATAATCATCAGTCCAATGGCGATTAAATAGCGCATCTGTATTTTCGAAAATTATAGTGGATGCACGAAACAGGGGAGGTTGAACACTATTGATGTATTGCGGTGCCTTTCTTGGTGCATGAATGAGTTCGGTTTGAGGATTCTTTTTCACGTGGCGCTCTGAAATGATCAAAATAATAATGAATGTTCAAAAGAATACGACTAAAACGCATGGATTTACGGTGCTTTGTATAGAAAATTAAGTGAAAAGCAAAGTTGGCTTCATTCTTGCAAAACCGATATCAGAGCAACAACAATAGGTTTAGCGCATGAAGTCGCATTTAAAAGTACATTATTTTCAGCATATTGCTGGCGAAGGGTTCGGCAGTTGTTATGAATTTTTAAAACAGCATCAGGCCAAAATTACGGCCACAGAATTCTTTGCATTACCTGTCGATCAAGCCTTAGATCTCGAGGCTTTGCCGCATGTTGAAGATGTCGATTTACTTATCATTATGGGTGGAACCATGAGCGTAAATGATGAGGCAAATTTCCCATGGTTAAAAATAGAAAAGCGTTGGCTGCGACGCTATTTAGCCCTCGGTAAACCCGCAATCGGCCTTTGTTTAGGTGGGCAATTGATTGCTAATGCTTTGGGTGGTGCGGTGAGTCGAAATGCACAACAAGAATTGGGTTGGACGACCATCCGTAAGGTCGCTAACGTACCGCATGGCTGTTTCAAACTACCGGAAGAGTTTAAAGTCATGCAGTGGCACAGTGAAACATTTGAAATTCCCAAAGGAGCGGTATTACTGGCGGAAAATGATGCATGTCGTAATCAAATGTATCAAATTGGACAAAATGTTTTGGGCTTTCAATTTCATCCTGAAATTACCCCTGAAGTACTCGATTTATTTTTGGAAAATGATGAAGAAGTGGCATATTTTTCAGGAACACATGTACAGCCAGTACATGATCTGCGGAAAAGCGAAAAAAACAAATTTATTGAGGGAAATCAAATACTAAACCAAGCAATAGAGTATGTATTAAGAAAAAATGCCTGTTGATTAAAAGTTAAGCAATTGATCTTGCATAAAAAATGAAAAATATAAGAAAAACAGCAAAAGGGATTTGCTTATGCATTAAACAATAGCTATAATGGGCGACCCTTTGATGAAGGGGGTTAGCTACGAATAAAGTAGTTAACATCGTGACAGTCACGGCATCGATCGTGACCTTAGTGATATTTCACTGCTCTTGACACTTGCCTCTTTTAAAGTGGGGTGAGATGCGTCAAGGGTGATTCTTTATATATTTGGCTTGGAGTTAACTGGTATGTCTAACCAGAGAATTCGTATCCGTCTTAAGTCTTTTGATCATCGTTTAATTGATCAATCAGCTCAAGAAATCGTAGAAACAGCAAAACGTACTGGTGCACAAGTTTGTGGTCCAATCCCGATGCCTACACGTATCGAACGTTTTAACGTTTTAACATCACCACACGTTAACAAAGATGCGCGTGATCAATACGAGATCCGCACTTACAAACGTTTGATCGACATCGTTCAACCTACAGATAAAACTGTTGATGCATTGATGAAGTTAGATCTTGCAGCTGGTGTTGATGTTCAGATCGCTTTGGGTTAAGGCTTTCGGTTAATTAACGCTCTAAGTTAATTAGGCCGCTTTTTTAGAGGTTTATGCACATGGCTATTGGTTTAGTCGGTCGCAAGTGCGGTATGACACGTATCTTTACAGATGCTGGTGTTTCTGTACCTGTAACAGTGATTGAGGTTGATCCTAACCGCATCACACAAATCAAAACGCTTGAAACTGATGGTTATCAAGCGATTCAAATCACTACTGGTGAACGTCGCGAATCTCGCGTAACTAATGCTCAGAAAGGTCACTTTGCGAAAGCTGGTGTTGCTGCTGGTCGTCTAGTTCAAGAATTTCGCGCTACAGAAGCTGATCTTGAAGGTCGTGAAGTTGGCGGAACTATCGGTGTAGATGTGTTTACAGTGGGTCAAATTGTTGACGTTACTGGTACATCTAAAGGTAAAGGTTTCCAAGGTGGTGTTAAGCGTTGGAACTTCCGTACTCAAGACGCTACACATGGTAACTCTGTATCTCACCGTGTTATCGGTTCTACAGGTCAAAACCAGACTCCTGGTCGCGTGTTCAAAGGCAAAAAAATGCCTGGTCACTTAGGTGCTGAACGTGTAACTACACAGGGTCTTGAAATCGTTGCTATCGACGCAGAACGTTCAGTTCTAGTTGTTAAAGGCGCGGTTCCTGGTGCTACTGGTGGCGACGTTACTGTTCGTCCTACTATCAAGGCCTGAGGGGAAATAACGTGAATTTAAATACTGTTTCCGGCTCTGCTGTTGAGTTATCTGAAGTTGCGTTTGGTCGTGATTTTAACGAAGCTCTTGTACACCAAGTTGTTACAGCTTACTTAGCTGGTGGTCGTCAAGGTTCTAAAGCGCAAAAATCACGTGCTGACGTTTCTGGCGGTGGTAAAAAACCTTTCCGTCAAAAAGGTACTGGCCGCGCTCGTGCTGGTTCTATTCGTAGCCCAATCTGGGTTGGCGGTGGTAAAACTTTTGCTGCTCGTCCACAAGACTGGTCTCAAAAAGTAAACCGTAAAATGTATCGCGGTGCTATGCAATGCATCCTGGCTGAGCTTGTTCGTCAAGATCGCCTTGTTTTAGTTGAAGAGATTGCTGTTGCAGCTCCAAAAACTAAAGAATTGCTTGCAAAACTTAACGACTTGAATGCACCTCGTGCATTAATCGTTACAGATGCTGTTGATGAGAACTTGTATCTTGCTGCTCGCAACATTCCACACGTTGATGTGGTTGATGCTGCTGCAATCGATCCTGTTAGCTTGATCGCGTTCGATAAAGTTGTTATGTCTGTTGCTGCTGCTAAGAAAATTGAGGTAGAACTCGGATGAACAACGAACGTATCTATCAAGTCCTACAAGGACCTGTATTCTCAGAAAAAGCACAAGTTTTAGGCGAAACTGCTGGTGTTCAAGTGTTCAAAGTTGCACTAGATGCAAACAAACTTGAAATCAAAAAAGCCGTTGAGCAACTATTTGGTGTTCAAGTTGTTAAAGTTAACACAACGATCACTAAAGGTAAGACTAAACGCTTTGGTAAAACATTAGGACGTCGTTCTGATGTTAAAAAAGCATACGTCACCCTGAAAGCTGGCCAAGATGTTGAAATGGCTGACTTGGGCGATACCGCTGAAAACGCAGCGGAATAAGGACGAAAATTATGCCGATTCAAAAATGTAAGCCAACGTCTCCAGGACGTCGCTTTGTAGAGAAAGTGGTTCATAACCACCTTCACAAAGGCGCGCCATATGCTCCGTTGGTTGAAGCTAAAAAACGTACTGGCGGTCGTAATAACAACGGTCACATTACAACTCGTCACGTTGGTGGTGGTCATAAACAGCACTACCGTATCGTAGACTTCAAACGTAACAAAGATAGCATCCCTGCTGTAGTTGAGCGTATTGAATACGATCCAAACCGTACAGCTCATATTGCTTTATTGAAATATGCTGACGGTGAACGTCGCTATATTATTGCACCTAAAGGCCTTCGCGCTGGTGATCAAGTTCAGTCTGGTAACGATGCTCCAATCCGTCCAGGTAACTGCTTGCCACTTCGCAACATGCCTATCGGTTCTACTCTTCACAACATCGAGCTTAAAATCGGTAAAGGCGCACAATTAGTACGTTCTGCTGGTACATCTGCTCAATTGTTGGGTCGTGACGGTTCTTACGCTATCATTCGTCTTCGTTCAGGCGAAATGCGTAAAGTACACGTTGAATGCCGTGCTGTGTTAGGTGAAGTTTCTAACTCAGAAAGCAACCTTCGTTCACTTGGTAAAGCAGGTGCATCACGCTGGCGTGGCGTTCGTCCTACCGTACGTGGTATGGCGATGAACCCAGTAGACCATCCACATGGTGGTGGTGAAGGACGTAACAAAGGTATTCAACCTGTAAGTCCATGGGGTCAAAAAGCTAAAGGGTACAAAACACGTACCAACAAGCGTACGACTAAGATGATCATTCGCGACCGTCGCGTTAAGTAACAAGTAAAGGAATCTGACAATGCCTCGTTCTCTGAAAAAAGGCCCATTCGTCGATGCGCACTTGTTCGCTAAGGTTGAAGCGGCTATCGCGGCTAATAACCGTAAGCCGATCAAAACTTGGTCGCGTCGTTCGATGATCTTACCGGATTTTGTTGGTCTAACAATTTCTGTACACAATGGCCGTAACCATGTTCCAGTGATCGTATCTGAGCATATGGTTGGTCATAAATTAGGTGAATTCGCGCCAACTCGTACCTATCGTGGTCACGGTGTTGACAAGAAGTCTAAACGTTAATAGGTGCTATGATGGAAGTAACTGCTAAATTACGCGGTGCCGCTATCTCGGCACAAAAAGCACGTTTGGTTGCAGACCTAATTCGCGGCAAATCTGTTGCGCATGCTTTAAATATCTTAAACTTCAGCAACAAAAAAGCTGCAGTTTTAGTTAAAAAAGCATTGGAATCTGCGATTGCAAACGCTGAACACAATAACAGTTTAGATGTAGACGACCTTAAAGTTTCTACGATCTACGTTGATGAAGGCATGAGCCTGAAACGTATTTTGCCACGTGCTAAAGGCCGTGCAGATCGTATTACTAAGCGTACTTGTCACATTACCGTTAAGGTAGGGGTTTGATATGGGTCAGAAGGTTCATCCAATCGGTATCCGCCTAGGTGTTGTGAAACGTCATAACGCTAACTGGTATGCGAATCCGAAACAATATGCTGAATATTTGCTAAAAGATCTTCAAGTTCGTGAGTTTTTAACTAAAAAACTTAAGAATGCGATGGTGAGCAATATTCTTATCGAACGCCCTACAGGCGCAGCTAAAGTAACTATTAGCACTGCACGTCCTGGTATCGTGATCGGTAAAAAAGGCGAAGACATTGAGAAATTACAACGCGAATTAACAGC
This sequence comes from Acinetobacter sp. CFCC 11171, assembly GCF_003268405.1. Classification (NCBI taxonomy): domain Bacteria; kingdom Pseudomonadati; phylum Pseudomonadota; class Gammaproteobacteria; order Moraxellales; family Moraxellaceae; genus Acinetobacter; species Acinetobacter sp. CFCC 11171. The sequence goes on from NZ_LQXP01000025.1 coordinate 28,233, forward strand.
CATTATGGGTGTTCCTGCGCAAGTAAGTATCAACGAAATCGATCGCCCAGATTTAGACGCTCGTTTAGTTGCTGAAGCAATCGCTTCTCAATTAGAAAAACGTGTAATGTTCCGTCGTGCTATGAAGCGTGCGGTTCAAAACTCTATGCGTGCTGGTGCTAAAGGTATCAAAGTAGAAGTTTCAGGCCGTCTAGGTGGTGCTGAGATTGCTCGTACTGAATGGTATCGTGAAGGTCGTGTACCTCTTCATACTCTTCGTGCTGACATCGACTATGCTACTATGCGTGCTGAGACTACTTACGGTACGATCGGCGTTAAAGTATGGATCTTCCGTGGTGAGATCTTGGGCGGCATGAAACAAGTCATGAACCCAGCTCCAGCTGAAGAACGTCCAGCTAAACGTGGTCGTGGTCGTGGTGAAGGTCAAGAGCGTCGTGGTCGTCGCAATGATCGTTCTGCTGAAAAAGGAGAATAATCCATGTTACAACCTAAACGTACTAAATTCCGTAAAGTGCAAAAAGGCCGTAACACTGGTCTAGCACATCGCGGTAGCTCAGTATCTTTTGGTACTATTGCACTTAAATCAGTTGAACGTGGTCAAATGACTGCACGTCAAATTGAAGCAGCGCGTCGTACAATCAGCCGTCGTATTAAACGTGGTGGTAAGATCTTTATCCGTGTTTTCCCAGACAAACCAATTACTGAAAAACCATTAGAAGTTCGTATGGGTAAAGGTAAAGGTTCTGTGGAATACTGGGTTTGCCAAATCAAACCAGGTAAAGTCTTGTACGAAATTGATGGTGTTAACGAAGAACTTGCTCGCGAAGCATTTACGCTTGCTGCTGCAAAACTTCCGTTTAAAACCACTATCGTGACTCGGACGGTAATGTAATGAAAACTAATGATCTACGTGAAAAGTCGGTAGAAGAGTTGACAGCTTTGCTTGATGAGCAACAGCTTAACCAATTCCGTCTTCGTATGGCGAAAGCAACTGGTCAATTGGGTAAATCGCACGAAGTTGCGCTTACTCGTAAAACTATTGCTCGTATTAAGACACTCCTAACCGAAAAACAGGGGAACGGACAATGAGTGAACAAACAGTTCGCACGTTAACCGGTAAAGTAGTTAGCGACAAGATGGACAAGTCTATCGTTGTTCTTATCGAACGCCGCGTTCAACACCCGTTGTATGGCAAATCAATCCGCCGTTCAACTAAATTACACGCTCATGATGAAAACAATGTTGCTAAAGTTGGTGACGTAGTAAGCATCAAAGAAAGCCGCCCAATTTCTAAAACTAAGTCTTGGACTTTAGTTGAAGTTGTTGAAGCTGCTGCTGAGTAATTAAACGTTCTTGCATCATCGGTCAATTTCGAGTACTCTTTGAGCCTTTCGAAATTGCGACCGGTGATGCTCGGTTTTGGAGTAGGGCAATGATTCAAACCGAAAGTATGCTCGACGTAGCAGACAACAGTGGTGCTCGCCGCGTACAATGTATTAAAGTACTTGGTGGTTCACATCGTCGTTATGCTTCTGTTGGCGACATTATTAAAGTTACTGTAAAAGAAGCTATTCCACGCGCACGTGTTAAAAAAGGTGACGTGATGAATGCTGTAGTTGTACGTACAAAATTCGGCATCCGTCGTGCAGATGGTTCAGTTATTCGTTTCGACGATAACGCAGCTGTTATTTTGAACAACAACAAAGCGCCGATTGCAACTCGTATTTTCGGACCAGTGACTCGTGAACTTCGTACTGAACAGTTCATGAAAATTATTTCATTGGCTCCTGAAGTTCTATAAGAGGCACTCATGGCTAAGATTAAAAAGGGCGATCAAGTAATTGTGATCGCAGGTAAAGAAAAAGGCAAACAAGGTACTGTTTTGTCTGTTTCAAATGACCGTGTTAAGGTTGAAGGCCTTAACTTGGTAACGAAGCATCAAAAGCCTAACCGAGCTACTGGCGCTGAAGGCGGCATCGTAACTCAAGAAGCTGAGCTTCATATCTCTAACGTGGCAATTTTTAATGCTACAACCCAAAAGGCTGACCGTGTTGGTTACCAAGTGATTGAAGGCGTGAAAACTCGCGTATTCAAATCTAATGGTGAATCAGTGGCGGTAGCGAAGTAATAGGTTGACTAGGCAATGGCCAGACTTAAAACGCGTTACAACGACGAACTTAAGGCTCAATTAAAAGAAACATTGGGCGTTAAGAATGTGATGGATATTCCTCGCATTACAAAAATCACCATCAACATGGGTGTTGGTGCTGCATCAGCTGACAAGAAATTGTTAGATGGCGCTCTTTCTGATATGCAAGCAATTGCTGGTCAAAAACCAGTACTTACTTTAGCTCGTAAATCTATCGCTGGTTTCAAAATCCGTGATGGTTGGCCGATCGGCTGTAAAGTTACTTTACGCGGCGAACGTATGTACGAATTCTTAGACCGTTTGATCTCTATCGCGATCCCTCGTATCCGTGACTTCCGTGGTTTCTCTGCGAAATCATTCGATGGTCGTGGTAACTACTCAATGGGTCTTAAGGAACAAATCATGTTCCCTGAAATCGATTTTGATAAGATTGATCGTATTCGTGGTATGGACATTACCATCACTACGACTGCTCGCACCGATGACGAAGGCCGTGCGCTTATGCGTGCATTCGGCTTCCCGTTCAAATAAGAGGTCGATATGGCTAAGAAAGGTATGATTAATCGCGAATTGAAACGCGAAGCTACTGTTGCTAAATACGCTGCGAAACGTGCTGAATTAAAAGCAATTATCGCAAACGTTAATGCATCAGACGAAGAACGTTTCGAAGCGATGATGAAATTTCAAGCATTACCACGTAATGCGTCTCCAGTACGTCTACGTAACCGTTGTGGTTTAACTGGTCGTCCTCATGGTTACTTCCGTAAGTTCGGCTTAAGCCGTAACAAATTACGTGAAACAGTAATGCAAGGTGATGTACCGGGCGTTGTTAAGGCAAGCTGGTAAGGAGCACTATAAATGAGTATGCAAGATACCGTTGCCGACATGCTAACACGTGTTCGTAACGCACAAATGGCAAAGAAACAAACTGTTTCTATGCCAAACTCAAAGTTGAAAGTTGCGATTGCTAACGTACTTCAACAAGAAGGTTATATCGCTGATGTAGCTGTTGCTGACAATGAAGGCAAAGCGACTTTAACGATTACTTTAAAATATTTCGAAGGCAAACCAGTTATCGATACTGTGAAACGCGTAAGCCGTCCTGGTCTACGTCAATATCGCGGTAAAGATGCACTTCCTAGCGTTAAGCAAGGTTTAGGTATTGCAATTGTTTCTACAAGCAAAGGCATCATGACTGATCGCGCTGCACGTGCTGCAGGTATCGGTGGTGAAGTTATTGCTTTTGTTTCTTAATAGGTGATTCCTCATGTCTCGTGTGGCTAAAGCCCCAGTAACTGTACCTAACGGTGTTACAGTTACTCAGAACGGCCGGCAGGTCGAAGTGAAAGGCAGCAAAGGTACATTGTCTTTCAACCTGCATGCGCTGGTCGAGCTAAAACAGGAAGACGGTACTCTAGTTATTGCTCCTAAAGCTGAATCTAAAGATGCTTGGATGCAAGCTGGTACTGCTCGCGCTGTGCTTAACAACCTTGTAAAAGGTGTTAACGAAGGTTTCGAACGTAAGTTACAGCTTATCGGTGTTGGTTATAAAGCTGCGGTTAAAGGTAACATTGTTAACCTTAACCTTGGTTTCTCTCACCCGATCGACTACAACCTTCCTGAAGGTGTAACTGCAGAAACTCCTACTGCAACTGAAATTGTACTTAAATCAGCTGATAAAGCTAAATTAGGTCAAGTTGCTGCAGAAATCCGTGGTTACCGTCCGCCAGAGCCTTATAAAGGTAAAGGTGTTCGTTATTCTGACGAAGTTGTACTTCGTAAAGAAGCTAAGAAGAAATAAGGCGCGAGGTTCTTATGAACGAAAAGAAACAATCCCGTTTGCGTCGTGCGAAAAGCACACGCTTGCACATCCGTGCATTGGGTGCGACTCGTTTGTGTGTAAACCGCACTCCGCGTCACATCTATGCTCAAGTTATCTCTGCAGATGGTGGCAAAGTATTAGCGCAAGCTTCTACTTTAGACGCTACTCTACGTGCTGGTACTACTGGTAACGTTGAATCGGCTCAGAAAGTTGGTGCTTTAATTGCAGAACGTGCTAAAGCGGCTGGTGTAACTAAAGTTGCATTTGACCGTTCTGGTTTCAAATATCATGGTCGTATCAAAGCCTTGGCTGATGCTGCTCGTGAAAACGGCTTGGAGTTCTAATCATGGCTAAAGTTGAACAAAACGAAGGTCTTGTTGAAAAGCTGGTTGCCGTTGATCGTGTAGCCAAAGTTGTTAAGGGTGGTCGTATCTTCTCTTTCACAGCATTAACTGTTGTGGGTGATGGTAATGGTCGCGTAGGTTTTGGTCGTGGTAAAGCACGTGAAGTTCCAGCTGCTATTTCTAAAGCACTTGAAGCTGCTCGTCGCAACATGATTACTGTTGACCTTGTTGACGGTACTGTTCAGCACCCTATCAATGCTCGTCACGGTGCAAGCCGCGTTTACATGCAACCTGCTTCTGAAGGTACTGGTGTAATTGCTGGTGGCGCTATGCGTGCAGTTTTAGAAGCTGTAGGTGTACGTAACGTATTAACTAAGTGTTATGGTTCTACTAACGCTGCTAACGTAGTAAACGCAACTTTTAACGGTTTGCGTGATATGACTTCTCCTGAGAAAGTTGCTGCGAAACGTGGTTTATCAGTAGCACAAATTCAAGGGTAATCAATCATGAAAACGATTAAAGTTACCCAGACTAAATCTTCATCGCATCGCTTGAAAAATCACAAGCTTAGCCTTAAAGGTTTAGGTCTGCGTCGTATTGGTCATACAGTTGAAGTGCAAGATACGCCTTCTAACCGTGGTATGATCAACCAAGTTTACTATATGGTTAGTGTAGAGGAATAAGCCATGACTCTGCGTTTAAATACAATTGCACCTGCAGAAGGTGCTAAGCGTGACAACCTTCGTTTAGGCCGTGGTATCGGTTCTGGCGTTGGTAAGACTGGTGGCCGTGGTGTCAAAGGTCAAAACTCACGTAAGAGCGGTGGTACACGTCCTGGTTTCGAAGGTGGTCAAACTGCGTTATACCGTCGTTTACCTAAATTCGGTTTCACTAGCCAAATGGCTTTGAAAACTGCTGAAGTACGTTTATCAGAACTTGCTAAAGTTGAAGGCGACATCGTGTCTCTTGAAACTTTAAAAGCTGCTAACGTTGTACGTAAAGATATGTTGCGTGCACGCATCGTACTTTCTGGTGAAATTACTCGTGCGTTCACTGTTCAAGGTGTTGCATTGACTAAAGGCGCTAAAGCTGCTGTTGAAGCTGCTGGCGGTAAAGTCGAGGAGTAATCCCCAGTGTCTATGACTCCTAGTTCGACAGGTCATGTTAACATGATGAAAGGCCAACCTTTTCATGTGAAATATCGTGAAATTATTCGCCGTATGATGTTCCTCATCGGGGCGTTGTTGGTTTTTCGACTGGGAGCACATATTCCAGTACCGGGCATTAACAATGCCGCACTAGAGAATCTGTTTAATGCAAACCAAGGTACGATCCTTGGTTTGTTTAACATGTTCTCAGGTGGTGCATTAGAGCGTATGTCAATTCTTGCTCTTGGGATTATGCCGTATATCTCTGCATCGATTATCGTGCAGTTAATGTCTACGGTTGTTCCTTCGCTGGAAGCTTTAAAGAAAGAAGGCGAACAAGGTAAGCGTAAGATCAATCAATATACGCGACAAGGCACATTGTTTCTTGCACTTGTGCAAGCCGTTGGGATGTGTGCAGGTCTGATTAGTCAAAATATTACTTTGACTAGTGGACTTGCTTTTTACGTTCCTGCTGTAACTTCTTTGGTTGCAGGTACAATGTTCCTGATGTGGTTAGGTGAGCAAATTACTGAGCGTGGAGTAGGGAATGGTATTTCCATGATCATCTTCGCTGGTATCGTTGCTGGTTTGCCGAACTTGGTTCTGCAATCTTTAACCTCAGTAGATAATGGCCAATCAAGTTTAATTGGTCTTGCAATCTTTGCATTGCTATCTGTTGCAGTGTTAGCAGCAATTGTGTTTATTGAGAAGGCGCAGCGTCGCATTCCAGTAAACTATGCTCAAAAACAGCAAGGTCGTCGTGTATTTACTGCTCAGCAAACACATTTGCCATTAAAAATTAATATGGCGGGTGTGATTCCTGCAATTTTTGCGAGTTCATTGCTATTGTTCCCAGCGAGCTTAGGGCAATGGGTTGGCAGTGCAGACCCAAATGCTGGCGTGATTAAACGTGGCCTACAAGATTTGGCACTCGTATTGTCGCCGGGTCAACCGATGTATTTGGTGCTATTTGGTGCATTAATTATCTTCTTCTGTTACTTCTATACTGCGCTAGTATTTAGTCCGAAAGAAGTGTCAGAGAATTTAAAACGTAGTGGTGCTTATGTACCGGGTATTCGTCCTGGTGAGCAAACTGCACGCTATTTAGATCATATTTTGAATCGTTTGACTTTTATTGGCGCGGTTTATATCACAATCATCTGTTTAATGCCGATGATTCTACAAAGCTCATTTGGTATTCCATTTAGCTTAGGTGGTACGTCTTTACTGATCGTAGTGGTGGTGGTGATGGACTTTATGGCTCAGCTCCAAGCTCATCTCACATCGCATCAATATGACAATCAATCGTTAATGCGTAAAACGACTGCTCATCCGAAAGGATAAGCGCACTTAGAGGTTTCATTATGAAAGTTCAAGCTTCTGTAAAGAAAATTTGTGGTAGCTGTAAAGTTATCCGTCGTAATGGGGTTATTCGCGTAATTTGCAGCGCAGAACCTCGTCATAAGCAGCGTCAAGGTTAATCTGATCAAGACCTGTTGATTTCAGTAGGCTAATTAGGTTATTATCCGCCCCTCAAAGATTTTGTCGGGCGGTTGATTATCTTAACTGCCTTTTTGGAGAAAATTGAATGGCTCGTATTGCCGGTGTAAACATTCCGGATAACAAGCATGCTGTTATCTCTCTAACGTACATTTTTGGTATTGGTCGCCACACTGCAAAAGCTATCTTAGCTGCTGCTGGTATTGCACCAACAACTAAAATTCGTGAATTAGATGACGCTCAGCTTGATGCGATTCGTGCAGAAGTTACTAAGGTTCCTACCGAAGGTGATTTACGTCGCGAAATTTCCATGAACATTAAACGTTTAATGGATTTAGGCTGCTACCGCGGTCTTCGTCATCGTCGCAGCTTGCCTGTCCGTGGTCAACGCACCAAAACTAACGCACGTACCCGTAAAGGTCCGCGCAAACCTATTAAGAAATAAGATTTCTGGAAGCTAAAAGATGGCTAAAGATACTCGCACACGCAAGAAGGTCACTCGTACCGTCTCTGAAGGTGTTGCACACATTCACGCTTCTTTTAATAACACCATTGTGACTATTACCGATCGTCAAGGTAATGCACTGGCTTGGGCTACCTCTGGTGGACAAGGCTTCCGTGGATCACGTAAATCAACTCCGTTTGCTGCTCAGGTAGCTGCTGAAGTTGCTGGTAAAGCTGCTTTAGATTACGGTTTGAAAAACTTGGACGTCCTTGTAAAAGGTCCTGGTCCAGGTCGTGAATCTGCGGTTCGTGCTTTAGGTGCAGTGGGTTATAAAATTAACAGCATTACCGATGTGACGCCAATCCCGCACAACGGTTGCCGTCCACCTAAAAAACGTCGCGTGTAAGGAGAAACATTCATGGCTCGTTATATTGGTCCAAAATGCAAACTCTCTCGCCGCGAAGGGACAGACCTGCAATTAAAATCTGGCGTTAAACCATTGACGTCAAAACAAAAAAAGCTGCTAAAGCACCTGGCCAACATGGTGGCGCTCGTGGCGGCAAACAATCTGAGTACTCACTACAATTACGTGAAAAACAAAAAGTACGTCGTATGTACGGTGTTTTAGAGCGTCAATTTAGTAACTACTACAAAGAAGCTGCTCGTGTTAAAGGCGCAACAGGTGAAAACTTGTTGAAACTTCTTGAAAGCCGTCTAGATAACGTTGTTTATCGCATGGGTTTTGGTTCTACACGTGCAGAAGCTCGTCAGCTTGTATCTCACCGTTCAATCACTTTAAATGGTCGTCGTGTTAACATCGCGTCTATCCAAGTTAAAGCTGGTGACGTTGTTGCAGTTCACGAAGGTGCTAAACAACAATTGCGTATCAAAAACGCAGTTGAGTTAGCGACTCAACGTGGCATTCCAGCTTGGATTGAAATTGATCATTCTAAATTGGAAGGTACGTTCAAAGCTGCACCAGATCGTTCTGATTTACCTGCTGAAATCAACGAAAGCTTGATTGTAGAATTGTATTCTAAATAATCCTTGAGGTAGCAATAATGACGCGTACTGCAAATGAGTTTCTAACTCCGCAAGCGATCAAGGTCGAAGCGGCAAGCGGGACCTCGGCAAAAGTTATTCTAGAACCATTAGAGCGTGGCTTTGGTCATACTCTTGGTAATGCTTTACGTCGTATCCTTTTGTCTTCTTTACCTGGCGCAGCCGTGGTTGAAGTAGAGATTGAAGGTGTCGAGCACGAGTACAGTACTTTGGAAGGCTTGCAGCAGGACATCGTCGAGCTCTTGCTGAACCTAAAAGGATTGTCTATTAAGCTGTTCGATCAAAATGAAGCTTATCTGACATTGGAAAAACAAGGTCCTGGCGACGTTACAGCCGCTGACCTTCGTTTACCACACAATGTTGAAGTGGTTAACCCTGAACACTTGATCGGTACTTTAAGTGCTTCTGGCTCATTAAAAATGCGCCTGAAAGTTTCTCAAGGTCGTGGTTATGAGACTTCTGATTCACGCTTCCCTGAAGGCGAAACTCGCCCAGTGGGTCGTTTACAATTAGATGCTTCTTACAGCCCAATCAAACGTGTGTCTTACACAGTGGAAAACGCTCGTGTAGAACAACGTACTGACCTTGATAAATTGATCATTGATCTTGAAACCAACGGTACTGTTGATCCTGAAGAAGCAATCCGCAAAGCGGCAACAATCTTGCAACAACAAATTGCAATTTTTGTTGATCTTCAGAAAGATCAAGCACCAGTTGCTCAAGAACCTCGTGAAGAAGTTGATCCGATTTTGCTTCGTCCAGTAGATGATCTAGAGCTTACTGTTCGTTCTGCTAACTGTTTGAAAGCAGAAAATATTTACTACATTGGCGATCTTGTTCAACGTACTGAAGTTGAGTTGCTTAAAACTCCTAACTTAGGTAAAAAATCGTTGACTGAGATTAAAGATGTTCTGGCATCGAAAGGCTTGCAATTGGGCATGCGTTTAGAGAACTGGCCACCGGCTAGCCTCCGCATGGACGATCGCTTTGCTTATCGTAGCCGTTAATTAAGTAGGACTATCACCATGCGTCATCGTAATAGTGGTGTGAAATTAGGCCGTACAAGCAGTCATCGTAAAGCGATGTTCCAAAACATGGCTAATTCTTTGTTCGAACACGAGTTAATTAAAACTACTGTTCCTAAAGCAAAAGAATTACGTCGTGTTGCTGAGCCTTTAATCACTTTAGCTAAAGTCGATTCTGTAGCAAACCGTCGTTTAGCGTTTGCTCGTACTCGTTCAGCTGCAACTGTTGGTAAATTATTTACCGTTCTTGGCCCTCGTTACAAAGAACGTAACGGCGGTTATCTACGTGTTCTTAAAGCGGGCTTCCGTGCAGGTGATGCTGCACCGATGGCTTACGTTGAGCTAGTAGATCGCGAAGTTAACTAATTTCGTGAAGAGCAGCGTACGTTGTTCTAAAAAAGTCGGTTTTTAACCGACCTTTTTTAATGCCTGCAGTTTTGTATTGGCTGTATATTGTTAGACAATAATTCAATTTGTCCTTAAAAGATAAAAATAAATCGCCTTTTGCTTAAACTTGACATTGTGCATTGTCAAAAATGTGATTTAATAAATATAAATCTAAGATAGGTTAAAAGAACAACATGGAAAAACAAGTTGATATTCTCATTGTAGGTGCAGGGATCTCTGGTGTAGGTTTGGCTGCTCATCTTTCAAAAAATTGTCCAAATCGTTCATTTGAAATTATTGAACGACGTGAAAGTTTCGGTGGTACATGGGATCTTTTTAAATATCCGGGTATTCGTTCTGATTCGGATATGTCAACTTTTGGCTTCAATTTTAAGCCGTGGAAAAAATCTAGTGTGCTTGCTGATGGGTCTTCGATTAAAGGCTATCTTTCTGAAGTGATTGATGAATATAAGATTAAAGAAAAAATTCATTTTCAGCACCGTGTTGTGAGTGCGAACTACGATTCACAAACTCGTAAATGGTCTGTTGTTATTGAAGATGCGAAGAAGAAACAACAAACCTGGGTTGCAAATTTCGTCTTTGGCTGTACGGGTTATTATAATTATGACCAAGGTTTCCAACCTGAGTTTAAAGGGCAGGAAAACTTTAAAGGTACCTTCATTCATCCACAACATTGGCCTGAAAATTTTAATTATGCAGGCAAAAAAGTTGTGATTATTGGTAGTGGCGCAACAGCAATTACCCTTGTGCCAGCAATGGCAAAAGGCGGTGCAGGGCATGTAACTATGCTACAGCGCTCTCCGACCTATATTGCCTCAGTACCTTCTATTGACATCATTTACGACAAAATGCGTAAAGTATTACCTGAAGATGTTGCTTATAAACTTACCCGTGCACGAAATATCGGTGTCCAACGGGCTGTTTATGCTATTGCACAAAAGCAACCTAAATTACTCCGTAAATTTTTATTAAAATCAATTGAGTTGCAGTTGAAAGGTAAAGTGGATATGAAGCACTTTACCCCAGATTACAATCCTTGGGATCAGCGCCTTTGTGTGGTGCCAGATGGTGATTTGTTTAAAATTTTACGCGAAGGCCGTGCATCTGTTGAAACCGATCAAATTGAAAGTTTTACTGAAAATGGCATTCAATTAAAATCAGGTAAACATTTAGAAGCGGACGTGGTGATTTCAGCTACAGGACTCAACATTCAAATTCTAGGCGGGATCAGTGCCACAATCGATGGACAGCCATTAAATACCTCTAAGCATATGTTGTACCGTGGCGTGATGGTCAGTGATGTACCAAATATGGCGATGATTATTGGCTATATTAATGCTTCATGGACATTAAAAGTTGATATTGCTTCTGAATACATCTGTAAATTGATTAACTATATGGATCAAAATGGTTATAACCAAGTGATTCCACAAGGCGATGCGACCGAGTTGTTAGAAGACACAGTAATGGGAAGCTTGACTTCAGGTTATATTGCACGTGCGGCAGATGTGATGCCAAAACAGGGTAAACATGCACCGTGGAAAGTCAGCAATAACTATTTGGCAGATCGTAAAGAATTAAAGCATGCTTCATTTGAAGATGGAGTGCTGAAATTTGAAAAAAAGTCTGATCAAGTGGCGGCTAAACCCAGATTAGTTTCTTAAGTCAGTTACATAAAAAAGGAGCATCATGCTCCTTTTTTTGCTTTAGATATGTGACTTTAGGGTTTTATTTGATGCGCTTTATTTGTTGAAAAATATATGATGTTGAAAACAAGGAAAAACACACAGGGTTAATGTGAAGAATCAAGAACATTCAGAATTTATAAAATTAAATGATTATGAGCTATATACCAAAGCTTGGCAGCCTGAAACAGCAGATAAAGATGCAACTTTGGCCCCGATTATATTGATGCATGATTCACTGGGGAGTGTGGATTTATGGCGTGATTTTCCTGCGCAATTGGCTGCTGAGTCTGGCAGAACGGTGATTGCCTATGATCGATTGGGTTTTGGCCGATCGTCAGCGAATCCTCATCTATTAAGTACAGATTTTGTCTATGCTGAAGCGCGGCAGGGCTTTAAGGCACTTCTTCAACATTATTCCATTCAACAGTTTATCGTGATGGGGCATAGTGTTGGCGGGGGAATGTCAGTCGTGATTGTCAGTGAATATACTGAACAATGTTATGGTCTGATTACCATAGCTGCGCAGTATGAAGTGGAAGAACTGACATTATCGGGTATACGTGAAGCCAAAACAGGTTTTGCGCAGCCGGGACAGCTTGAACGCTTGGCTAAATACCATGGGGATAAAGCCCAGTGGGTTTTGGATGCTTGGACGGAAACTTGGCTTTCACCAAGTTTGTCAATGGAACCTCGAAGATTATGTTGGAAAAGTACAGTGTCCAAGCTTGATCATCCATGGAGAACTGGATGAATACGGGACGACAGCACAAGCTCAGAAACTTTTTTCGGGTATAAAAGCTGATGCAGTGCTAGAGATTTTGGAAGGGCTTCATCACATGCCGCACAAAGAGCAACCCGCATTGGTCGCTGCATTAATCTGTGATTTTGTGAATGATTTAAGTTGATATCGAAAGAATGAAAAAAGCCCATCATCTGATGGGCTTATTTGTTATAAAGAGCGGGAAATCAGCTCTTTCATAATTTCATTGGTACCGGCATAAATACGATTGGCTCGATTGTCAATATAAGCCCGTGCAATTGGATATTCAAGCATATAGCCATAGCCACCATGCAACTGCAGACATTCATCCACGACTTTGGAGAACATCTCTGAAATTTTGTATTTAGCAGCTGCGGCTGCGTCAATACCGAGCTGTTCCACAAGTTGCAGCTCCATACAACGGTCTAGATAAGTTCGACAAAAATCGATTTCAGTGCGTAGCTCTGCCAATTTAAAACGGGTGTTTTGGAAACTAGATACGGTCTTGCCAAATGCCTTACGCTCTTTGGTGTATTGAACAGTGTGCGCAAAGGCTGCTTCTGCACCGGCTTGGCAAATAATCGCGACCAACATACGTTCCCAAGCCAATTCCTTCATCAGCATCATAAAGCCCATACCTTGCATGCCAAGTAAGTTGCTTTTAGGGACGCGGACATTGTCAAAGAACAGTTCACAGGTATCCTGACCTTTCATGCCAATTTTGTTTAAAGGTTTGCCTTTACTAAAACCGACGCGATCTGCCTCGACGATAATTAGCGATAAATTGGCTGAACCTTTTTCACTATTGCCTGTCTTGCAGACCACAATTGCCATGTCACATAAATAGCCATTGGTGATAAAGATTTTTGACCCATTAATAATATAGTCATCACCATCTTCTGTAGCGGTTGTGCGTACGGCTTGTAGGTCTGAACCTGTGCCCGGTTCGGTCATTGCAATGGCAGTCACGGTTTCGCCAGATGCCATTTTCGGCAGCCAATGCAACTTTTGTTCTTCATTGCCAAAGTTATGAATATAATTGGCCACGATGTCGGAGTGCAGTGAAAAGCCGGTAGAGGAGTCCATAGCATAGGCCTGCTCTTCAATCAGAATCATGCTATAGAGTCGGTCTACACCATAGCCGCCATAAGCTTCGGGCATGGTCGGGCAAAGCAAGCCCATGGCACCGGCTTTATTCCATAAGTCACGGTCTACATGTTGTTGTTTTTCATACTTTTCGATATTGGGCACAACTTCTTTTTCATAAAATTTTCGTACTGTTTCACGAAATGCATCATGTTCTGCATTAAATAATTGACGTGGCAGCATGTTGTTGAGTGGGCGAATCGCTCCAGATTGCATTTTGAATATCCTATTCATTTTTATGGCTTTGTCTCAACTTATAAGATGCAGCGAGTGACTGCAATGTGCAGAACATTCAAAAGCAGGAAATGCGATGAAGTATTCGGTCAATCTGTGAAAACACTCCACTTCAATGGGGTGGATGAGTTACACTAGACCGGTTCAACGATTGGGGAAGACAATGACTGATGAAATCAGCTTAGAAGAGCGTAAAGTGATCTACCGTGCACGTCGTGGTTTAAAAGAGATTGATGTTTATTTTGATCCCTACGTCAAAAATTACTATTTACAAGCCGATGCAGCTGAAAAAGACATGTTTGCAGAACTCGTTGCTGCAGAAGATCCAGATTTGTTGGATTGGTTTATGGAAGTTAGTGAACCGCCACGTCCTGAATTAAAAACGTTTATTCAAAAATTAAAACATTACGTTCATGGATAATCGGCAATTCAAACTGAAACGCAGTTTTTTATCGCATGCGTTTCAGTTTTTTATTTTTGCGGTATTGATGACGCTGCTTTATCAGTTACTAACACCCATGCTTTGGGGGATATTTTTTCTCATCGGGCTAGTGGTTTATGTTCTGTTTTTCCGTAAGCATTTACACGTCACCAGTCTAGAATATTTGGATGGAACTGATTGGTCTTTGCAACGACTGAACCGCCCAGTACAACGTGTTCAAATTAGCCATATTTTGGATCATCAAATGTATATTGTGGTGTACTTTATGCATGCACGTGCAAAACCGGTGATTATTTGGCGCGATCAATTGTCATTGAAACAGTGGAAATCACTCAAAGTATTGGCCAAAATGATCTAATTGTTAGACAACCTTATTTTTTAAAATTCAATAAAATACAAATATTTCATTATCTTATCTTGTAGGTAAAATAATCTTGTCTGACTGGATTGGATTTTATTGGCAAAATATTTAAATTGTCAGACAATTTTAAGCTGTGCGGTGATTCTCTGCCTATATATTAGCCTTACCAACAGCCGTTAAAGGAAATCATCATGATGATGCCAACTTGGATGTTTCTGGTAATAGCGATTGTGTTAGCAATTGTTATAGGACGACTAGGAACAGTGCTGAAGGAACAGTTAACTCAAAAATAAGCAGTCAAACGCTTTCACAGTTAATAAGTAGCATGTGCCGAACCGTCGCTATGCTACTTTTTTTTGCCTAAAATTTAGTCTTTGTAAAAAATCAGTCAATTGCATTCAGCTTGATTCGTGGCACAGTGTGTCGTTCAAATTAGAGCAAATACTCTTTTATTCATTTTTTGCTTCTGATATGTTTGTCGTGATGGACATAAACACAATTATAGAGGACAGGAAAATGTCGAGCGTCCAAAAAATATGCCAGGGTGTGGCAGTTGTAGCAATAACAAGTACATTATTCGCGGGTTGTTCGCAGGTTGTAAAAACCGGTGCTAATGTTGCACTCGGATTTACCGAAAAACATATTGTGCCACCAATTTTAGCCATGGAAGATGCTGAAATGGTGTGTAATTCAGGTAATTCATTAACCCCAGCCATTATGGCCACTAAAGATATGGGCGCAGACCCAACACGTGTGGCAGTGTTGATGTATTCAGCAGCAGGAATATGTGCAGAACAAAAAGCCTTAGATGCAGAGTTACGCTATTTACGTGCATCTAAAGCCAACCAAGTGACAGAAGCACAAGATGCCCGTGTTGAGCAAAAGCGTTGGGCGGCACTTGCGGCACAGCGTCAATATACTGGCTATCAATTATTTCAAGATCGTTTTGAAAAGAAGTATAAGAAAAGTCTAGGTGAAGGCTGTCAAAAAATGAACAGCGACATTGACCAAACAGTGTATATGTTGGGAATGTTAAGTGGCTTACAGGCCATGACCAATGATATTAACTCAGGTGGGGCGGTAAACGTTCCGAAAGACATTGCTGCGATTGTTGAACGCGGTATGGTGTGTCTGAATAATGAAAAATTCTGGGGCGCACCAAATGCAACCCGCGCTGTGATCTGGACCTTATTACCGGGTGCTGGAGATGGAAAACCTGATCCATACCAAACCTTAAAACAATCCGCGCAAATTGGTGAGCAAAAAGGCGTAAGACTGTCACATGCGTTATATGCAGTTGCTGCACAAGCCAGTGGCGATGATGCGAAAATTCGTGATGCATTACGTACCTTTGCACAAGCGCGTAGTGATGAAAAACCTGTTAACCCGCAATTTAAGCTCATCGATAGTATGGCTGAAAGCATGGTGAAAGGGATTTCAGATCGTTATTGGACTGAACATACAGGCGTTCGTACCGGTGATGATGGTATGGAACATTTCTGGGATGAAAGTGCCAATAGTTCAGAACTCGATGATTTGTTTAGTGGTGATGATAAAACCAGTGGGGCTACAGAAACGAGTGGTGCTGCAACAAATTAATAAAGCATTTAGTCCAAATGTGAGGTACAGGGGGAGCGAAAATGAAAACACAATTTTTAATTCCGAAAATTGTCTTTCTTGCCGTATTCGTTTCGATCTGTGCCTCGCTACAGGTATTTAAAGACTATTTTATCTACTGGCAAGATGATTTATTTCATGACTTTTGGCGCTTATGGACGGCCCATTGGGTTCATGTTGGTTGGATTCATTTTGCTTTAAATATGTTGGCCTTTATCTGCTTACCGTTTATTTTTCCAAGAGTTTCAATATGGCACTTTGTTGCCATCTTATTGATTTTATCCCCTTTAATCAGTCTAAGTTTCTATTTTTTCCTTCCCGATATTGAAGCCTATGCAGGATTATCTGGTGTCTTGCATGGCGCTTATGTTGCAGTCGCTTGCGTACATTTAATGTATAAACGGGAGCGAAATTTTGCAGCCTTTGTTCTCTTGCTGATTTTGGCAAAATTGGTCTGGGAAAATACCGTAGGGAATACCGGAACGGCAGAATTAATAGGAAGCCCCGTTTTAGTCGAAGCCCATTTATTGGGGGTGATTTGGGGCATTGTCATCGCGGTGTTTTATCTTATTGGTAATTATTTCTGGGATCGCTAGCGCACTTTAGGTGATTGGGTTGACAAAAAAAACCGAAAAGAAAATACATATTGTCATTTTAATGTTTTGAATATTGATGCAAATTTAAACGTAATAATAAAACAGTTAGGTCAGGGAAAGGAACTTCTCGAGCCGATAAGGAAAAGGATGCTTGGCTCCGCTAGGCTCCAAAATAAAAAATAGGAAGACTCATGCAAAATGATGCACAAAACAGATCCGGCATCGTCGGGCTGTTAAGGTATGTCTGGACAGAATGGATTTCGACTCTAGTCGTGTTGATCTTGCTTCTGCTTACATTGATTATCGGGACAGGGGAGATGATTCATGGTCAGCTTCTGCGTACTGGTGAGCGTTTGTATGGTAATGAAAGCATTGGGATGCAGTATTCATTTTTACGTGCAGAACCGACCAAGCCAGATTGTGACCGCCACCCAGATGTAGAAAAAATGGTGCAAACGCAAATGAAAGCCAATGCGGCTGACGAATTTGCTGACATTTTTGGTACAGCATCTGAATCCGATGTACGTGCATCGGTCATGGCAGGTGTACAGCAATGTGAAGAAAAATTCCAATTTTATGACAAAGCAAAAGCTTATTTAGATGAGCATCCAAGTATTCGTACTTATCGTGCGATTGAAACGACATTCTTTGGCATCTTTAAATTTGGTTCCGAAAACCGTGTATTGATTCTTTTACTGATGGTCTTGGTGTCTGCCATTACTGCTTCAGTGAAGTTCCATCATATTGGTCTACGTGCGCCAACAACACGCTTGGATTATAAAGTCTATGCTTTATTCATGGCGATTGGGAATGGCCTATTAACCTTCTCGGTATATAGTCAGTTTAATTCAGTCCTAAATTCTGGGGTGAAATCGACCACAGAAACCTTGGCGGTATATTGGTTGTGGCTAGCCCTGTTTGGTATTGTCACCCTCATCAGTATTTATCAGTTCTTTAAACCACCTGCGGCGAAAGAACCGGGGCCGGGGAATATTGGTTTTGCGCTATTGAGTGTACCGTTGTATGCCTTTATGGCGATTATTACGGGTGTAGCATTTACCTTCTTTATGGACTACCCAATGGGTCAGGGGATTTACCTCGGACAATTGGTCGAATTCTCTGGGATTTTCCTGAACCTTGCACTGTTTATTTGGGCCGGGATGTTATTGACCCAACGCGCGTGATGGATTTGTTCTTGGGGATTTTACGTCCATGGAACTTAGCACCTGAGACTTTGACGTGGTTAATTCTGATTGCCGCGGCTATTCCAACTGCTTATACCGGTGCTTCGGGGATCTTTGTTGTAGCAGCAGGTGCAATTATTTATAAAGAAGTGTGGAACTCTGGCTCTCGTCGTCAGTTCGCACTCGCTGTATCTGCAATGTCAGGTTCCTTAGGTGTGGTCATCCGTCCATGTCTATTGATTATCCTGATCTCGATGCTTGATAGCCGCCATGTGACGTCAGATGAGCTATTTGATCACGGTATCTATGTGTTCTGGCTCACAGCATTCTTGTTCTTGGGAATTTCACTGTTCTTGGCAGAAACACGTTTCCGTGTGGCATCGCCGAAAGTGGCTATTCCGGGCATGCTGAAAGCGTTCATTCCTGTGATTCCGTATATCGTACTGACCTTGCTTGTCATTGCTTTCTACAAGTACGGTTTAGATACACAAATGGATGAGTTCACCGCACCTGTGGTTCTACCGATTATTCTGATTGTTTACATTATGTTTGATCGTTGGTTTGCAGATCGTTTTACTTCGCAAACTGTAGATGCACATGAACAACTCAGCTTACAACATGAGCAAAGTTCTGAGTTCATGCGTGAACATGGTGGACATGGGGCTAACCGTCGTGGTTTCGGTAGTTCAATTTGGTTTGCCTCTTCAGAAACGGTTGGACACATTGGCGCATTAATTATCTTAATGGCCTTGTCGGCAAGTGTCGGCGGTTTGATTGAACGTACAGAAATCGTTGAATTATTACCAACGCATTTGGGCAATATCTATATTTCGTTAGCCTTTATCGCATTGTTGTTGGCGATTATTGGTATGACGACAGATCCATTCGGGGCAGTGATTTTGGTTGCAGCAACGATTGCACCAGTCGCTTACGAAAATGGTATCCATCCGATTCACTTCTGGATGATCGTTTTGGTTGCCTTTGAGCTCGGTTATGTTTCGCCACCTGTAGCGCTGAATCACTTGCTGACACGACTCTCCGTCGGGGATGAAGAGGTGCGGGCAGCGGATGCAGAAGCAAAAGCCCAATACACCAATTTCTATTATCGCTATGAACGTTGGATTTTACCGATCCTTGTATTGTTCCCAGCTTTGGTGATCGTGACTTATGCTCCTTATATTCTGAAACTGTTTGGTTGGTACCAATAAATTCGCAGTGAGCTATACAAAAAGCACCTTCGGGTGCTTTTTTATTGAATAAGGGGCTGTGCATTTGATGGTAAATGGTTTGAATCTTTATGACTTTTTAAACTTATTTTGTAGGATTGGACTACAGAGCAAAATCGCTAAAAATATAAAAGCAAAGCCGAATAGGCTGTAAATGTCTGGCAGTTCCTGCCAAAGAACAAAGCCCCAAATACCTGCAAAAATAATCGTGATATAGTTCACGGGGCCAATTTGACCTGCGGGTGCGAGCTTATAGGCATTGGACATAAAAATTTGACTGATATTGGCCAAAAGTCCCGCTGTAATCAGAAAAGCTAACTCTTTTAAACTATAGGGACGCCAGAGCCAAAACATTGGGATCATGGAAATAAGTGTGCCAAAAAAGCAGAAATAAAACACAATGCGTTCAGGCGGTTCTGTTGCTGTAAGCGCACGGACAGTGACAAATGCCATGGCTGCCAAGAAGCTTGCGGTTAGTCCGATGAGTGATAACTGATTGAACATTCCTGCATCGGGCTTTGCGACGAAGAGGACGCCAATCAAACCAATGACTGCGGCAATGAGCATTCTCAGGGTCATTTTTTCTTTTAAAAATAACCATGCAATTAAGGGAATGAAGATCGGCGAGGAATAGGTGAAGACCATGGCATTGGAGAGTTTTAAGTGTGCGATGGCATAAAAAAAGCCATACATTGCCACCAAGCCTACGATTGAACGCCATGTATGCATCCACAGTTTTTCAGTTCTAAAAAATGTGCTCCCTTTTTGCAGGATCAAAGGGAGAAAGATCAATAAGCCAACCGCATTTCGAAAAAATACGATGGTGGCATTATCTACCGTGTGAGATGCGTAGCGTATACAAACCCCCATGATGGAAAAAAGCAGCGCTGACAGCATGAGAAAGCCAATTGCTTTGGGGATATTCTGTGGTGTAGTAGTGGACATAACAAAAAGGCTAAAAAATCTGATGATATTCTAGCCTATAAGTACGCAGGGTGTAGCAGAAGTCGGTTATTTTGCTTGTTGTGCTAACTGGGCTTCGAGTAATTTAATTTGTTCTTCTTTCAGTTTAATCAGCTCATCTGCATCTGAATGCTGCTGTTTTAAGCTTTGTTCCTGATCATTCAATTGCTGTTGAATGTCATCTAATTTGGCAATTTCTTCTTTGGCTAAAGAGGCATTTTCAGGCACAGCTGCATCTAAAATGTCTTCTTCGACCAATTTAATGGTGTCAGTCTCTGCGGTAGGGACTGATGCTTCAGTTTCAGATTGGACAGGGACTGCAACAGGCGGTTTAGCCGGTGCAGCGACCATTTCTTCTTGAAGTACAGATTTATCAGCTGTACTGCTGCTTAACCATTGATATGCAAAAAAGATAGCAATCAATAACGTTAAGCCCCCAATGATTCCAACTAACAGTTTTGGATTATTTCTTTGATCTACTAGCATTATGTGACCTTAATTTTTATTTAGGCTGGCGCGGCTTAAATTGGATCACACCGATATCATCTGGCACGGCTGGTTGTTCAGGTTGATCGACATGAGTCGGTCGATTTTCACTGTAACCACAATCAATGCATTCGATCCATTCGTCTTCGCCAGAGGTCAGCATGACAACCCGGTCCATCGCTTGGCATTTTGGACATTTTGCACCTGCAATGAAGCGTCGTTTAATGGTCATCATACTTACCTTGAATCTAACTAAGGTCACTAGTTTAAGCGTTTTTAGATGCGTTCGTCCAACCTTGATGACGCAGCAAAGCATCTATTTTTGGCTCGCGTCCACGGAAATTGATAAATGCGTCAAGTGCCGTATCTTTTCCGCCAACTGCTAGAATAAATTGTCTAAACGACTTGCCAGTCGAAGTATTAAAAATTCCTTCATTTTCGAATCGGTCGAAGGCATCACTCGCCAAAACCTCTGCCCATTTGTATGAATAATAACCAGCAGCGTAACCACCTGCGAAGATATGACTGAAACCATGTTGGAAACGGTTGTACGAAGTGGTGGGTGCAACCGCATATTTTTGACGAATATCATCTAAGGTTTGTTGGATGCTTGCAGCGTCCAAAGCAGGGTTGGCTTTATGGATATTTAAGTCAAACATGGCAAATTCAATTTGACGTAAAGTTTGCATCCCTGACTGGAAGAAGCGTGCATCTAACAGCGCTTTAAGCAGGTGTTCAGGCAGAGTGTCTTGGTTTTCAATATGCGCACTCAGCATATCTAAACTGTCTTGATCCCAAGCCCAGAATTCCATGAATTGGCTTGGTAATTCCACCGCATCCCAAGCGACACCGTGTGTACCTGCCACAGCAATATTATCCACTTCGGTCAGCAGGTGATGTAAGCCATGTCCAAATTCATGGAATAGGGTGATGACTTCATCATGCGTTAAAAGCGCGGGTTGATCTGCCACAGGTGGGGTAAAGTTACACACCATATAGCAAATTGGTTTTTGTAAACCTTGTGCCAATTGCATGCGTGAACGGAAACCACTCATCCATGCGCCGCCGCGTTTGCCTGTACGGGCATATAGATCAAAGTAAAAACCACCAATCACTTGACCTTGATCTTCAAGTTCAAAATAACGTGCATCAGGATGCCAAACAGGGGCAGCGCGCTCAATAATATCGACATCGTATAAACGCTTGACGATGCTAAATAGACCTTCAACCACTTTCGGTGCAGGGAAATATGGTTTTAACATTTCTTGTGAAAGGTTAAATTGCTGTAATTTTAATTTTTCAGAATAGTAGCCTGTATCCCACGGTTGTAAGGTATCAATCCCATCTTGGGCGGCAATGGCTTTGAGTTCGGCAATTTCTTGTTCTGCAGGTGCACGAGCATGTTCTGCCAGTTCACGCAGGAATTGATCGACTGCTTCGACACTTGGTGCCATTTTGCTGGCAAGGGATAATTCTGCATAGTTGTTAAAACCGAGCAATTGCGCCATTTCTTGACGTAAACGCAAGATTTCTTCCATGATCGGGGTGTTGTCAAATTCAGACTGGGCTGATTGATCGGACGCGCGAGTAGTGTATGCCTGATACAAGGTTTCGCGCAAAGCACGATCATCGGCATAGGTCATAATGGCTAAATAGGCAGGAATATCCAGTGTTGCCACAGCTTGTTCCAATTCGCGTTGCTGACCATATTGTTTCAGCAATTCAACGCTGCTTGGCGGTAAACCTTTGAGCTGATCTTCGGACAATACTTTGTAATAGGCTTGGGTGGCATCCAACACATGATTGGAAAAGTCTGATGACAGTTGCGATAAACGCGCTGAAATTTCAGCATAGCGTTTTTTAGCTTCACCTTCTAAGGCCACACCTGACAGTTTAAAGTCGCGCAATGCCAGTTGAATTGCGCTTTGTTGTGCAGCAGGCAAATCTTTAAAGGTGTTGGCGTCGTGAATATGTTGATAGCTTTGATACAACACCGTGTGCTGACCCAATTGAGTGTAGTAGTCGCTTAAACTTGGTAACAGCGCTTGATACACTTCGCGGGTTTCAGGATTATTCATGACCGCATTTAAATGTGACAGCACGCCCCATGCTTCGCTCATGTTATTTTCGAGCTGATCAATCTGTTCTAAAACATTTAATTGCGCCGTCGTATTTTCAGGTACTGCAGTCAGATTATTTAAAAAGTTTTGTCCCTGCTGAATGGCATGCTCAATTTTTTGTTTTAAATCTGCCAGTGTAATTTGATCAAATTGTGGAACAGGCAAAGTTGCCTTTTCTAATGTCATGTCGGTCTGCCGATTTATTTCCTGTGTTATTTGTAGAAGTAAGGCTTCTAGAAGGATAAATCAAGCCTTGGGTGCTATTTATTCGCTCTTGTTTCACCGTGGATAGATTGAATATCTTGGATGTAGGTGCCAAAGCGCCCCTCAATGACCGATAATTTTATGAATAGATTTTGATTTTTGTAGTGTTCATATTCATCTACATTGATTCGAAACATACCAGTAGAGTCATACGGTGTTTCAATAGAATAGTAGACACTTCCTTTTTTACCATGTTTTTTAACAGCGCTTGCTTCCAATGTCACCACAGTAGGTGTACCCAAAACTAGGGTATGAAGCAGAGGAGGATAGACAACTAGATTTAAGTAAAGAAACAGAATTACAAAAATAGGGAAGAGGAGTAAAAAATAGAATTTTGGCTTTTTTTGTACATTTGTCCATGTACGTGGAATGATCCATTGTCCGTATCTATGCAGAACATAAAAGTAGATCAAAACAGCCAAATAAATCAACGTTGCAACAATGAAGGCTGTGATTTTGACTTGATTTGTTGGGGTGAAGTCTATAAAAAAGAGAGCAATCAGTGCTGAAATACTAAGTACAAAGACTAAGCATATTACATATTCATGGTAATAGTATTTAGTAATTTTCTGTGATGTCATGATTTTTAAGTGGTTTATTTTTATAGAGATATATTAAATGAAAAAGAGCGCCGTAGCACTCTTTTTTATTTAGTAAAATTTACTCACCCTTTGCTTTGGCATTGGATTTTTTCTTTTTTACTTTTAACTTTTTCTTCACTTTATCTTTAGCCTTCGCTTCAGACTTTGTTGCAGATTTTTTAGCAGGTTTTTGGCTGTAGGAGCTGGGTTTTCCTTTGTCTTTTTTGCGTCGTATGGGCTGTTCTCCATCTTCAGCAACGTTGGTTTTACGCTCTGAAAAGACTTCTTCTTTGGCTGTGGGTTTTGCAACACGAGGGGCACGCGCGCGAATAGCACGGCCTGCATGGCTCAATTGTTGAATCAATTCAAAGTCGATTTTGCGCTCTTCTAGATTTACACCAGCAACTTTAATTTTCACTTCATCGCCGAGACTGAAAACTTGACCGCGAGATTGACCAATTAAGCTCTGACTTGGTTGGTCATAGACAAAGAAGTCATCACCCAATTGGCTGACGTGGATCATGCCATCAACATATAAGTCTTTGAGCGTTACAAACAGGCCAAATTCAGCAGTTGCACTGATGGTACCGACAAACTCTTCACCCAAATGCTGCTGCATGTAATGGCACTTCAACCATGTAGTGACAGAACGTGAAGCTTCATCAGCACGGCGCTCGGTCGCAGAGAAGTGTTCACCTGCATCATCCAGCGAAGCACCAGAAATTGGATAAGGTTTTTTCTTCAATTGTGCTTTGATGGCACGGTGAAGTAACAAGTCTGGATAACGACGGATTGGAGATGTGAAATGCGTATATGCTTCGTAAGCCAAGCCAAAGTGACCTGCATTGTTCGCGCCATAATAGGCTTGCATCATTGAGCGGAGTAAAACGGCATGAATGCTTGGAGCATCAATACGGTCTTTCGTGGCATCAATCACGGCTTGATAGTCAGCTTGAGTCGGCTGTTCAGGGAATGGAAGACCCAATAACTTCACAAAATCACGAACCTTTTGAATACGTGAGAACTCAGGTGGTTCATGCACACGGTACAGCATCGGAATTTCGTTTTTTAATGCATATTCTGCCGCTGCGACGTTTGCCAACAACATGCATTCTTCAATTAACTTATGTGCATCATTACGGCTACGCGGTAAGATTTCATTAATACCGCCAAGCTCATCAAAAGTCATATAAGTTTCAACGGTTTCAAATTCCATCGCGTGGCGTTCAGCACGTAAGCCTTTCAACACTTGATACAATTGGAATAGGGTATTGACCGATTTACGCACATCACGGTTTTCAGGAATGGCTTGACTATTACCCTCAAAATATTCGGCAACTTGGGTATAGGTCAAACGAGCTTTTGAATGCATCACACCCGGATAGAATTCAAACTTAGTGACACGACCCGCGCGAGATAAGTTTAAATCACAGACCATACATAAACGGTCTAGGTGTGGGTTCAAAGAACATAAACCATTCGACAGCGCCTCAGGCAACATCGGCAATACAAAATGAGGGAAGTACACCGATGTACCGCGCTCTTGAGCTTCGTCATCGAGCGGTTTACCCGGACGTACATAATGGCTGACATCGGCAATTGCCACGACAACACGATAACCACCACCCGGACGTTTTTCCGCATACACGGCATCATCGAAGTCGCGGGCATCTTCACCATCAATGGTGACAAGCGCTAAATCACGTAAGTCGACACGATCTTCACGATCTTGTTCTGATGGCTCTTTAAAGCTGTTGGCTTCTTGTTGTACCGCTTCAGGGAATTCGTAAGGTAAACCAAATTCTAAAATGGTTTGTGGAATAATAATTTCAGTGTCTGCTTTATCTGCCATCGACTGAACAATATGACCTGTCGCAAATTCTTCTTTGGTTGGGTAGCTGTCAATCGCAATACGCACAGAGTCGCCGAGTTTGACTTTGGCATGCTCGATTAATTCTTTTTCTAAAGTAATCGGTTGGTGTGCATTGGGATTTGCCGGTTGAATAAAATATTCACCTTCATATTCAGACACTTTACCAATAATTTCTTTGACACGATGCTGTAGAACTTCAGTAATAAAGCCCCATGCCTTGCCTTTACGGTCTACCGATGTTTGGCGGACTTTAACACGGTCACCATTAAACACCTGACGCAACTCACGTTCAGGAAGTAAAAGGTCATCTTCACCGCTAATATTGGCTGTGCCTAAACCTTTTGAGTTGATATAAACCGTTGCTTCATGAGTCGGTTGCTCAGCTGCAAGCTGGAACTTAAATCCATCTTTCATCAACTGACCATCTCGAACCATCGCAATCAGACGATGACTCAGCGCATCAATACTTTTTTGATCGGCAATTTCAAAATGTTCTACAAGATCGGCATGCGACATTGCAGTTTTCAGTTGTTCAATCGTCTCTTGAATTAGAGTACGGCTTGGAATTGGATTGTCATAACGTTCGGCTTCAGCTTTTGCTTCAGGATCGACCCAGTTTTTCATATGTATTTGGCTTCAAATCAGAAGATTAGGATTAGCATAAGTCATGCAAGCAGATACTGCACGCAATTGATTGCAATAAAGTGTTTTATGCCGATATTTTATAAGGTTTAAAGCTGAAAAGTAGAGGACAGCAGTGCGTGCTGAATTAATTTTGCACTAATTTTTTGAAAATCGTTTAAAAAATATCTAATTGAGTAAAAAAATGAAAAAAATATAACGACTGTGCTTGCAGTCGTATCATGATCTTTGTATTATGGCGGCACGTTACGGTGAGATGGGTGAGTGGCTGAAACCACATCCCTGCTAAGGATGCATACGGGCAACTGTATCGAGGGTTCGAATCCCTCTCTCACCGCCACGATTTACTTATG
>NZ_LQXP01000026.1:0-51470 GCF_003268405.1 Acinetobacter sp. CFCC 11171
CAATGAACACCTTAAATTAACTCAAGTACTTCTGTTAATAACTCATTTGGTAGAAAACTTAGCACGAAGAGCACTGCTCTGAGATTAGACTAAGCAAGTATCCATAACAGTTGTGCTGGCGACAATAGCAAGAGTGAACCACCTGATCCCTTCCCGAACTCAGAAGTGAAACCTCTTAGCGCTGATGGTAGTGTGGGGTTACCCATGTGAGAGTAAGTCATCGCCAGCTCATTATTCGAAAACACCCCCTTCAAAGCGAAGGGGGTGTTTTTTTATGTGGAAGAAAAAGGGAAAGGAAAAAGATAGAGGGGGATACGGAAATTAAGCGTTGGATATCCAACGCTATAAATTTACATAGAGCGATAAAATTATCTTAACTGACGTCGTGCATGCTTTAATGCTGTTCTTAACCCTTCTTCTAAAGTTGGATGATAGAAAGGTTTATCCAAAATTTCATGTATGCTTAGTTCTTCTGAAATCATCCAAGCAAGCAAATGTGCTAAATGTTCAGCTTCTGCACAGAATAGCTCAGCTCCTAATAGTGTATGGTTAATTGTATCCACATATACTTCGGCAGCCCCTTTATTTTTAGCAGCAACAATCGCACGACCTTGTTTTTCGTAAGAAACGAAACCAATGACGAATTCTGTGTTTTTATCTTGTAGTTGCTTATAGCTTTGACCAATAGTTGCCATTTGTGGTGTAGAAAATAAGATGCCTAAAGGGGTTAGCGTCTTGATGGATTTAATTTGTGGAAAGTTTAAACAGTTTTGTACTGTAAATTTACCTTCATGAGCTGCTTCGTGTTGGATAGGGGTATTGGTATGTGCATCACCGACTATAAAAATTGGATAATCAGCTAGTTGCTTTGTATGCGGATTGATCGGTAAATTTTTAATATCTTTAAATTCTGCACTTATACGTTCTAAACCTAAGGTATTTAATAATGTACGTCTGCCAGTTGCAGCTAAAACATAGTCAACTTGTAGCGACTTTTGTACGTTTTCTTCAGTATAGGTTAAATGAATTAGATCGCCTTCAAGAGAGTAATGTTCAGGTAAAATTTCAAACTTTAGCTTTAATTCTTTACTTAACTCTTCCTGTGCGAGCTTTTGTAATATGGGGCTAGTCAATGAGCCAATTTTTCGACTACGTGCAAAAACAGTAGTGTTTACATTGAGGCGTGTTAAAGCCTGAGCCAATTCTAAAGCGATCACGCCACTTCCAATAACTGCGACAGATTTTGGTAGTTGTTCTAATTCGAATATCTGATCGGACGTAATTAATTTATGGCCTAATATTTGTTTTTGTTCAGTATCTATAGCAGGCGTTGTACCTACTGCAAGGATAAATGACTTGGCTTGATATGTTTGGTTATTTACTTGAATTGTATTTGAATCAATAAATTTAGCTTTTCCTGAAATTTTATGTTGGCTTGGCCAACTTTTAACATCTTTTAAGGTGGCTAGTGTAAAACGATCACGTAAGGTTTGAACATGTTGCATGACGCTAGAGGTATCAATTTCACTTTTGACATCTAGCCCTAAATTATTAGCATGTCCTATTTCGTACATACGGTTGGCAGTAGAGATGAGTATTTTACTTGGCATGCAACCGACCCGTGCACAGGTGGTGTCCCAAGGACCATCATTAATGATAAGAATATTCTGTGTTTTTTTGATTGCTTCTTTATAGGCTGAAATGCCTGCTGTTCCTGCACCGATAATGATGATGTCATACATTTGGATATGCTTCATTTCATGAGTTTAGATCTAATATATAAAAAAACCCTCAGTATAGAGGGTTTAATTGCATTTTTTTACACTTAAAATTTAATACCAAAAGGTAATGTTAAACTTGTACTTACAGTTCCTGCATTATTAGTAGATGAACCTTTGAATGTTATTCCATTAATAGCATGTTCAAAACTAAGACTACCACTTGTAGCTTGTTTAAATTTCAAAATGTTCGTCCCTGTTAATTTAATGCTTCCAGTAAATGTCTGGCTATTTAAACTAGAGGCTTCATTCTCAACTCGAGTCCCATCGATTGTTGTGATGCTAGGTAAAATTAGTTCTTGTTCACCTGAAGCTTTCACACGATAACTTGCTGAACTTGTGGTACCTGGTGTTGAGTTTAATACGAATGAAATTGGTTCTGCAAAAGGAATATTTGGGTTATCGTTAATTAATACATTAAATCCTGATCCAGATTGAATATTGTATAAATCTCCATCGAGAGAAGAGAGATCTTTGTAAATACTGATAGCACCTGTTGTTACTTCACGTTCAATATCATCACCAGTTTCTGGATCCGTAACTATTGCTGTTGTTGTAATTTTATAGTCGCTTGTATTGCCATTTATTAAAACAAACCTTTTTTGTTGAGTTTGTTGTATTCCCCAAGACTGTTGAAATGGATAAGCAAATGCACCAGTAATTGTTACATCATGGAAATTTTTATCTCCATTTTCATTTTCAAATACGTAAATGCGAGTATTGGATTCATATTCTTCTAAGTTTGGTGTCACTTCATCATGTTGTAATTTGATGTTTTTTAGATCATTAGCTGTAATATCGAAATCCCAGTTGTCATAACCCGGTAAGACATTTTTAATATCTTCGCCAATAAAAACATAACATGCTCTATAGTCAGTTTTACTTAAATAGAAACATTTATCTCTGTAGTGATAAGTATTTTTATATGAGTTTAAGTTTATTTTTCTAATATCTAAACTTAATTGTAATGGGCCTTGCGCAAATGTATCCATTGAATGATCAATATAGCCTTTTGCTGTTGATGCATCGTTAGGATCATAATTACCGAATAAATATTGCCCTTCACGTTTTAGAATATCTAACTGTGCTTTTGCAATTTCAGTTGGGGTTGTTGTACCACCATTGTTATTATTATTGTTTTGATTAGAAGAATCTGTTCCTTCGTTATTAAAATATCCATCACTACCACCACCACCACAAGCTGTAAGTATAGTGGCTAAAGTAAGTACAAGTGTCCCTTGAACGAATTTCATGAAGTACCCCAAAATAGTTATTTATGTATAGAAAAAGTTATATTGCGTAAAGATACCACACATAAAAAATGGCGCAAATAGCGCCATCTTTATATTCGTCATTTTATAGTGCAGTCCCGACACTTACACCAACGGTTGGACGTACATTCATAGAATTACACCCTGTTAGCAACAACGTTGTAAATAAAACGGTAAACACGAATTTATTCATTGAGCAAACCTTGAGCTTTAGCTTGATTGAAAAGAGATGTCGAACGAGAACCGCTACGACAAATCATCAAAATGGGTTTAGGAAGCTCATTATAGTATTTGGCAAATTCCTTCACGTCTGTTTGAGAAATTTTACCGCTTTGCACAGGTTGATACACAACACTCACATGAGACTTTTCCGCAATGCCTCGTAACTGTAAAACAGTCACTTCATTGCCCGCCTCATTATCTGGTCGATTCACAATTACAGATTTAAATTTAAGTTGTTTGAGTAAACTTGAAAACTTATCTGTGGTCATTTGTCCAGAGACACTTAAATTTGCATTTAAGGGCTGACTGTTATTATCAGAAAATGTGGGTGCAGAAAAGATGCATGTTGCGATCAATAAAGCTTTTTGAATGAAAGCCTTAGTCATCCAAAAGATCCATCTGTTTTGCTAGTTGATATAGATTATTTGAACGGTTACCTGTACGGCAGAACATTAGAACAGGCTTTGGCAATTCATTAAAATGATTAGCAAAGTTACGGACATCTAGCTCAGAAATTTGACCCGCAACAACCGGTTGATGAACATAATCTAAACCAGCGGTACGAGCTGCTTCTTCAATTTGAGCACTGGTTGGTTGCTCAGGACCACCTTCCATGTCAGGGCGGTTATTGATAATCGATTTAAAGCCTTTTTCAACCACTTGCGCTACATGTTCTGGGCCGATTTGACCTGCAAAACCAACATTTTCGCTCATTGAGTCACTCCATAATTTAATTCATAGATTTATGCTTTATGATAGCATTAAGCACAAACTTGAGCAGAATGTTCTTAAATTTTTATAAGCGATTACAACCATAAAATAACGCAATGGAGCGCGTATGCACGCCTATACAGTCGAACCACTGTATGTCAAAAGCGGACAAGATGTTATAGCTGCTGACTTTTATCGTCCAAAATCTGTTGAAAAACCAGCAGTCATTCTCATGGCGCATGGTTTGGCTGCATTACGCCAATTTAAATTAGTGCAATATGCCAAGCGCTTTGTACAAGCGGGCTATGCTGTCGTGTTGTTTGATTATCGCTATTGGGGGGGCAGCACAGGGCGTCCGAGAGAGTTGGTGAATCTTAAAGCCCAACTTGAAGATTGGCGGACCATGATCGATCATTTACAGCAGCGTAAATCGATTGATTCGAGACGCATTGTATTATGGGGAACATCGCTGAGTGGTGGCTATGTACTCAGTTTAGCGGCAGAGCTTAAAAATATTAAAGCGGTGATGGTACAAGTTCCATTTGTCGACGGCGCTGAAAGTGCAAAATTGTATCCCTTACAGCAATTACCCAAAGCGTTAAAATTATCGAGTCAGGACTATATGGGTTCTAAAGTTGGGATGAGCCCAACGACTTTACCTGTAGTTCATCCACATCGATTGTGTTTTTTACAGTCTGAAGACAGTTATGCGGGCTACTTATCGATTGTAAATTCTGATTTTTATTGGAGTGGCGAAATTCCGGCTCGGGCCTTTTTTAAGTTAATCCGTTATCGCCCAATATTGGATGTCCGTAAAATTAACATACCGGTACTTTTTATTGCAGCCAAAGAAGATAGTTTGATTCCCATTGAATCAAGCCGAGAAACTGCGACCAATATTGCACCGTATGTGCAGTATTATGAGTGGGAAATGCAACATTTTGATATTTATCACGGGCAATGGTTTGAAAAAGCCATGGCAACCCAATTAGAATTTTTACATCAACATGTTGGAGTCAGCTAAATGATCGTTGTGTGTCCTGAATGTGGTGCAAAAAACCGTGTACCTGAAGAAAAACTCGAAGTTGGACCTGCATGTGGTCAATGTCACCAAGCATTGATTCCATTGGCGCCCATCGAGTTGAATGAAAAGAACTTTGCAAATTTTATTAGCAATAGTGATTTACCTGTGCTGATCGATTTATGGGCTGAGTGGTGTGGACCATGTAAGATGATGGCGCCACACTTTGCACAAGTTGCAAAATCAAATCCGAAGGTGGTTTTTGCCAAAATTGATACAGAAGCAAACCCTCGATTGAGCGGTGCATTTAATGTTCGCAGTATTCCTACACTGGTTTTGATGAATAAAACCAACGAAATTGCTAGAATAAGCGGTGCAATGCGTGCTGGTGAGTTACAACAATGGCTCAATCAGCAGTTAAATCTACCTCAATAAATGTCAGCGCCAGGAGCTAAAGTGTCAGAAACTCATGTAAAACCTGAAGGAACGCTTTCCCTACAAACCATCGCGATGCCTGCAGACACCAACTGGAGTGGTGATGTTTTCGGTGGTTGGATCGTGTCACAAATGGACTTGGCCGGTGCAATTCACGCAGAGCGTTTCAGTCAAGGACGCTGTGCAACGATTTCAATTAACCAAATGACCTTCCTCGTTCCTGTGAAAGTCGGGGATGTCATCAGTGTATATACCAAAATTTTAAAAGTGGGTAATACATCTATCCAAATGCAGATTGAAGTTTGGGATAGTCATGACAGCTCACGTGATCCAATTCGCGTAACCGAAGGTGTGTTTACATTTGTCGCTGTGGATGTGAAAGGTGCTAAGCGTCAAATTCCTGCGGATGCAAAAGCTAAATTTGCAGCAGATCAAGCTTAATTAAAGTTAGACGCAAAAAAGCCGCTCAATCGAGTGGCTTTTTTATTGATAGCGAATTGGAAATTAGAACATCGTGTTTGAATTGGCACTGGTTTCAGGAATGCTTTGTTGCACATCCCAATGCTCGACGATCTTACCATTTGCAACACGGAAGATATCAATAATGGCTTCTCCACGGTCTTGATTATTTTGCGTAGAGTGCACATGTAAATAGACCAAATCACCTTCGGCAGCAGCACGTTTGATCTGGTTTTTTGCTTCAGGATTTTGTTTAAAATACTCGGTAAAATAATCAACAAAAGGCGCTTTGCCATCAGGAACATGCGGATTATGTTGAATATATTGATTGCCAATATATCGGTCAGCATATGCTTTAACCTGATGTTTAAGAAAAACGCCTTCATAAAAATCAATGACGATTTTCTTATTTTACGCCGCTTGGCTGGTTTGAATATTGCTTTCAGCCACTTGAGTTGAAGTCGTTGGCGTTGCAGGAATTGTGCTTTGGCAAGCTGTTAAAAACACCGCCAGGCTGATGAGTGAAAGGGGAATGATTTTTTTCATAAAGTGCTCAATATATTTGTGTCGTGCAAGCATATTGAGCGGAATTACGGCGTATAAATAGTAAAAAACAGTCTTGATTTTGCTGAAATTTGGTAAAACTTATACTTACCTAAAAGTAAGTTTTATTTACATTTATTTATTTTTCAGAGCGGATTTTGCCACCCACGCCCAGAGCATTTCACATTGAATTGGTGCCTCACCAGATTCATCGGTGACTAAGACCTGTACTAAGGTTTCACCTTTTTCTGTGCTTTGCATTTGTTGTTGCTGTTCAGGTGTAAGTGTTGCGATGGCTTTCATCCCACCTTGGGTTGGACGTTTAAAATCAACTTTCAGACTTTTAATCAGAACAATGGCGCTATCAGGGACGTTCATTGCTGTGACAAATCCTGTGGCTGTTTCTGCGATCAGTGCCATGGCACAGGCATGTACTTGCCCGATATGGTTTTGCATCGCCTTATGATTGGCGATGCTCACCTCAACACGCTCAGGGCTGACATGTTTATACTGGATTTTAGCTGTTCCAACCATGGGTACGACACGACCAAAAGCTCGACTGAGCAAACGACTTTGAATACCTTTGGGTAATTTAGAGCTTGCTTTGACCAGTTTATTTAGACGATTTGGACGTGCCATATTGACCTCAATGGCAGTTGTACTGCCTTAATCTTTAAAGTTGTTAAATTGAAGCGGCACACCAAACTGTTGCTCTTTTAAGAACGCCATCACTTGTTGCAAAGTGTCACGTTTCTTGTCAGTCACACGAATTTTGTCGCCTTGAATAGAAGATTGCACTTTAATGCCGCTTTCTTTAATGGCTTTATTGATTTTTTTTGCAGTATCAGAGTCAAGTCCGTCTTTCAGTTTGATCACTTGAATGACATTTTTACCAGAAGCGGTCATTTTTTGTGGATCGAGCGCTTGAATGTCGACTTTACGTTTGAAGAAATGATTTTCGAGCATGGTATACACTTGCTCACATTGGAAATCGCTTTCTGTTGAGATTTTGATTTCCTTATTTTTCTCATTTAACTCAATTGAAACGTCATGACCGCGGAAGTCAAAACGCGTCGCAATTTCTTTTTGCGTGTTTTGAACTGCATGATTTACTTCAAAAACTTCTAATTCGGAAACAATATCAAAAGAAGGCATAGATTAGACCTTTACAAAGGGAAAGAATATCTGAGATGCTAGGGATGTTTTCTTCATTTGCCAAGTGTTGTTTACATCAAAAGGAGTGCGCAATGATCCGTAAACAAGAAATTACAACATTTGAGTTCCCAGAAGACTCGATTATCTGGGATGTTCGCGATGCAAGTGCTTATGCTGAGGCACATGTGAAAGGTGCGGTTAACCAACCGATCACCGCATTGTCATCAGATGCACTGACTCAGGTGTCAACGGATCAACCCATTTACATTTTATGTGGTGGCGGAAGTAAAGCTCCACGTGCAGCAGAGTTACTAGAGGGTTTTGACAGCTCACGTGAATATGTAATCTTAATGGGCGGCACGCGTGCTGCTCGTGATGCCGGTCTTCCTTTGGAACAAGGGAAATAAGATCGAATCAAAAAAAGCGCCGAAAGGCGCTTTTTTATTGCAAGTTATTTTTCTTGAGGTGGAGATGACGGGATCTGACCTTGAAAATAAGGCTTCTTGGTTTTTTGTTTCGCTTTAGCGCGTCGTATAAAACGTGCTGCATGAATCCTATCTAGTAGCTGTGTTGGAATAGGGCAGGCTTCTTTTAAGACCAGCGCGACAATGATTTCACTACAGAGCGGGGCATACAGGAAACCTTTAGAACCGAGTCCACTACAGCTATAAATTTGCTGATCTTCATGGACTGCACCAATTACAGGGAAAAAGTCTTTTGTCTGTGCGCGAATTGCGGCACGTCCTTGCCATTGCTCAATCGGTGCTAAGGTTTTGGCAAAGTCGGGGAACACACTGTGGATAAGTTCATAGTTATGCACATGATCTTCTGTGAGAACGTCGGTGTCATCACGGCCGGGATAAAATGACGCGCCCATAATCATCTGTTCGGCATCCAGTTGCATGCAATAGCCTCCATAACTATAGGCGGTATGCATATCCATCTGTTGAGCGGGATTGTTCAACCAACTGACTTGTCCACGAATGGCACGCAGCTCTGGATAATCTGTTTGTAGCTGCATACTTTCACGTGCTGCACAGAGAATGACATGCTCGGCAGATGGAAGCTGCTGATCCACTGTAAATAGCGCAACGCCATTTTGTTGCTGTTCAATGCGTTGAATATCTGCTTGTAACAATTCAATGTGTGGATGTGCCAAGATTTGGTCACGAAGCTGATGTGGACTGACTGCGCCTGCTTGTTTGAGGAGCAGGGTTGGATATGTTGAGGCTAATTGATTTAGCGTGCCTTCTTCAGCAGCTAATACCTCTGAAGGATAACTTTGAGCTAAATCAAGGTGTTCTGCTTTATTTTTTAAAATAGATTGGTGAATCTGTAAGGGACGAAATGCCTTGAAGTTTTGATAATGCTTGAGTGCATATAACCAGCTCAAGGTCATCAAATGTTCAGCACTTTGTTCAATTGGACTGAGTTTAGGGTTGAGTAGGGCAAGAGGATTACCCGACCCACCGCTGAGTGGTGCTGATTTCTCGTAAATACGCACTTGATGCCCACGTTGAGCAAATGCCCAAGCACAGCTTAAACCGGCGATGCCAGCGCCAATAATCGCGATTTGACGGGGCTTATGACCTACAGTGATTTCAGGATTTTTTTTTTCGTCTAAAGTGGGTATGTCAGCAGCATTGGATTGATCATCTAACTTTTCAGGTGCGAGCCAAAAGGCTTTGAGCATTTCACGCTTATGAGCAAAGCCACGTGGTCGTGTAATGGTAATGCCATGCTCACGTAAGCCGCGTTTGAGTACACCTGCCACACTAAATGAGGCGAAGGTCGTCCCAATGTCTGATAGACGTACGATATTTTTGAGTACGTTTTCTTCCCACATGTCAGGATTACAGGCGGGTGCAAAACCGTCCAAGAACCATGCATTGACCGTAGCAGTTTTTGCCATGACCGGAAACACGTCGTGTGCATCGCCTAACCAAAGATCAATTGAAAAACGTTCTTCTGGAAAATTGAGTCGATGACATCCCGCAATGGGTTCAGGGTATTGCGCAATCAGTTGCTGTGCCAAAGGTTGTAATTCAGGCCATGCATTTAATGCACGAATGAGGTCTACTTTAGATAAAGGGAATTTTTCTACAGAAATAGCATGCAGATGACTGTGATTATCTGGACGAACCTGTTGCCATAATTGCCACAAGGCCAAAATATTTAAGCCTGTACCAAAACCTGTTTCGCCGACACTGAAATATTCAAAATCAGTCAGTGCCGCAAGGCGAGTGTCGAGGTCATTCCCTTTTAAAAACACATGACGTGTTTCGAGTAGGCCGTTATCCTTCGAAAAATACACATCACCAAACTGTTTAGACACTGGAATATCAATGCCATCGATCATTTGCCAATCGAGATCGGCAGTCTGAATTGCACCTGACAAAACTCAAGCAACCTTTAAATTGAAGTAGAAAAACGAATTACCATTGACGACGACGTTTGGTATAGACGTAACTGGCCAATAAGAAACCTAAAATCACGCCAACACCAAGTGTGGTCCCGCCATATAAAAACATCTGCGCGCTACGTTCACTTTGTAGCACTTGTACTTGTACGCCCAAGCTATCATTTTTAAGTTGTAATTCTTGGTTTTGCGCCAAGGCTTCAAGGTTAGCTTTTTCTAACTGTTGTAAACGTACAGATTGGTCTTTGACCATCGCTTTGACTTTGGCATCTTGCAGTGCTTTATTTTTTGCCAGTTGTTCAATGGTCAATGGATTTGCATCTTGAGGTTGACCATTGGGATTGACAGTTGCCGCCACTTTAATGATGCCCGGTTTATTGGCAGGAATGGTATGCGGCACAGGATTGGGAGGAAGCGTTGCAGTCGTTGCTTGAGCAGCAGGGGCTACAGCAGGTGCAGGAGCCGGTTCTTCAGCCCATGCAGTTGAACAAATTAAAGATAAGCCCAGTAAACTAGAAACAACGACGCGCATGAACCTTATCCTTTAGGAAATGCTTTGTTAAATGGTTTGACATCAATTTGGCCATAAACCCCTTCTTTGAGGAAAGGTTCATCTGCCAACCATTGGTCTAAGTCTTCACGACTATCAAAATCGACAATGATCGTACTGCCATAAAAACCAGCTTGTGGGTTTGCCGGATCTTTAGGCATCGCACCTGCAACAATCAGACGACCTTCATCATCAAGTTTTTGTAGACGTTCAAGATGTTGAGGGCGAACTGCAAGGCGCTTTTCTACTGTACCTTCATTATCTGTACAGCTTACGACGAATAATGGCATGACTTTTCCTGATTTTTGACCGAATGGATTATTCTGAGGTCTTAAAGTATTTACGTAATACAATAAACTGAATAATGATAAAGGAAAACATCACGATCATGTCACCAAAAGCAGTGAATTCACCCCAATATTTTCCGTCTGCAAACAAATAAGCGAAAAAGGTGTGTAAACATGACATCACCACGAACATTGCAGCCCATGCATAGTTCAATCGTTTCCAACCGACAGCGGTTAAATTTAAGACTGGACCAAATAAACGTTCGATGAGCGGTTTCTTATCTTTACTAAACAGTGGAGAAAGTAAAAACGCCCCTGCGAAAACTAAGTTCAGTAAAACGGCTTTTAAGCGAATATAAAAATCATCGCTTAGCATCAGGGTAATACCACCAAAAATCACGGTCATGAACAACACAATCCATTGTTGTTTATCTAGACGGAATTTTTGCATGACAAACAATGCACCATAAACCACAAGCATGGAAATGATGAGACCTGATGTTGCCACAAGAATGTTATTGTTATCGACACCCCCAGCAGAACCAATTAATTGTAATAATGGGTGCTGCGTATCTTTTGGATCTACAGTTTTATATAAATAAAAGAAAATAATGAGTGGCACAAAGTCTAAAAGTGCTTTCATGTTAGAGTATCTAAATCTGATCAAATAAATGACATAGTATAGAGATGCAAGGCGTAGATTTACATACACACAGTAATATTTCTGATGGTACTTTGTCACCAGAGGCTTTGGTGCAGGCCGCAAGTGCTATTGGAATTCATACGCTGGCTTTGACTGATCACGATACGATGGACGGTTTGTTGGCTGCAGAGCAGGTTGCGCATGAATTAAAGCTGCAATTAATCTCTGGTGTGGAGATTTCTAGCCAGTGGTCGAGACCTGCGACCAAAAAAAGTTATGGTGTGCATATCGTCGCTTTAAATATGCAAAATCCTGCGCCCTTACAAGCCTTATTAATGGATCAAAAGCGTATTCGAGCGGAACGTGCTCGGCAGATTTGTGACTTACTGATACCGTTAATTGGTCAAGATATTTATAGCGATGTGGTTGCCAAAGTCGACCATATTCCAGATCGGGTAACACGTACCCATATTGCCAAAACTTTGGTGGAAAAGGGGGTAGTTTCACGTCCACAACAAGCTTTTGATAAATATATTAAAGAAGGCAAAAAAGCTTTTGTAAAATTTGAAGGTCCGAGTCTTGTTGAGACCATTGAGGTGATTCATGCCAGTGGTGGCTTTGCAGTGTTAGCGCATCCAACGCGTTATGATTTATCTGCGACCAATATTCGTTATTTGATTGAAATCTTTGCTGAAGCGGGCGGTGATGCAGTGGAATTACCACCGGCAATTGAGCCATTATCGACTCGTCAAATGGTGGATCGTATGATTGCTGCCTTTAACTTAAAAGTTTCTGTTGGGAGTGATTTTCATGGTGACAATATGCCATGGATCAAACTCGGCAACATCCCTCGAGTGAAAGAAGGGCAAGTTGGAATCTGGGACAGTTTTAAGTCACATTGACATCAGGATCTTCGATAAACGGTGAAGTTCGATAATGCTGAATGTTACGGTAAAGCAGATAGAGGCAGCCCACGGCAACGCATGCCCAGAACCATGCCTTGAACAAAAACGCGATGATAAAAACACTGATGGCGATTATGCACAACAGTAGACTTGTCACGCGTTGAGGATGCCTCTTGGTCAGCAAGGCAGATTGCATGGTAGGTTGATGTTTAAAATTGCGATAAGGAATAAAATCAATGGCGCTTGAGAGTGCCAATTCGAGTTTATCAAAATGCCGTGCCTGTGAACTGATACGATAGCTCTGCCCATAACTGGTTTTCAGTTTGAGGAGATAACCGGGTTGATCTTCTTCACGAACGGCATGAATTTCCGATAAATAAGGTAAATCCAACGTAAGCCGTGTTGGAATCTGCTCAAAATAGATATTCCCCGTATAGGGCATGGCAAAGTAGTTTTTCATTTGATGAAAATCATCAAGCTGATCATGCGCATATAACTGCACGATGGTGCGCGTACGTGCCAAATAATGCACCCAAATCTGTTGCCCAATGAGGGCAGAATTCAATTGCACATGAATGTTTAAAAACAAAGTACTCGCAAAGACTTGATGGAGATCGACGCTAAACCATTTCGCCTCTTCAAGTTCATTGAGCTTTAAGAGCAATTGTTGCTGTTTGCCTTGCCACCAATGTTCACGGACCTCTCGATAATCCACAATCACAGCATCTGAACTGCGTAAGGCGTGTTCTTTTAAATCCAAAGCCAATTTGGGATCAATCAAATGCTGTTGAATCCAAAATGGAAATTTGATTCTTTGCGATTTGTCACGAAATATACTGATGACAAATAGAGCACTCATCAGGAATAAGAATTGCCAATTGCTTTGCCATGATGTGAATAATATGCCTTGCCATGCTAGGAGTAATGCGATGCTAAACAGCAACACAACGAACATGAAAATCACAGCAAGCGCTTTGCAAGGATGCAGAATCGGTTGTGGCTTATAAGTGAAAATCCGTTTTTTTATTTTCATGATTTTTCCTTATTATGGGTGTTGTATGGATCATGGATCTGAATGCGATCCGTGCATTCAGGCGAAACGCATACCAATTATAATAAATTATGATCTTTAGCTTGAATCGGTGGTGGGGTGGGTTTTCCTAAAGTTCCAAGAAGTTCAATTTCAATAGTACGCACCATCGAGTCCAATGGAAGGTCATTACTTTGTGTACCAAAGGGCTCTTCAATCTCAGAACTCAGCGCATCTAAGCCTAAAAAGGTATAGGCCAAAATCCCGACCAAAAGGGGGGTCGCAAGGCCTAAAGTAGAACCCAAGCTAAAGGGTAAGACAAAACAGAAAAAATAAACGGTTCGATTCAGCAAGACTGAATACGCAAACGGTAATGGCGTGGTGGCAATACGGTCACAGCCGGTTTGTACGGTGCTGAGTTCCATCACATGCTGATTCATCTGGGTATAAATAATATCTGAAATCTCACCATCTTTGAGCGCTTGCATTAGCTCCCATTGAATCAAACTCAACGTGTACTGCGGTGCATTGGCCTGTTGGTATAACTGGGTGATGGCATTCGCACTCATGCCGCTGGTTTCAACCAGTTCAGTGGGATTGGCGGTTTGATGGCGGAGTCGGTCACGTAAAACGTTGGCAAAGACGATCACATGTTGAATCACACGTTCACGACGGCCTTGACTGAGTAAACGGCAGTCACGGTCAAAATGTCGCGCGTTGGCAATCAAAATGCCCCATAAACGCCGAGCTTCCCACCAACGGTCATAGCAGGCTGAGTTTTTAAAGCCCAAGAAAATCGACAGCACGACACCAATTAGGGTAAAGCCGACCAAAGGAAATTCGGTAAAATGGAAGATATCGACATAGGATAAGCCGCCCACAATGGCAGACAGCAACATAACGATCCCGAGCGGCGGTAAAACCTTAGGTAAAATCGTTCCTCGCCAAGAAAATAGCAGTTTAAAAATACTCGGTTGGTCACGGACGATCATGTTCGAATGATAATTTCTAGTTTTAAAAAATTATGATGATCTTCGGGTTTGCTCAAGCACTTGTCAATAACTGTTTCATGCAGATGAGTGTGCTTGGAGCAAGCCATGTTCAGCAAAGGAAAAACTCCCTTCTGTTGAGATAATGCAATGATCGATCAGTCGAATTTCCACCAGCTGACAAGCCTGCTGAATGAGTCGAGTCAATTCAAGATCGGCAGCAGAAGGTTCTGCACGACCGAAAGGATGATTATGTGCAATGACAATACTGCTGGCATGTTCAGAAATGACATAACGCAGCAGTTGATTGATGGAAATTTCACAGGTATTGAGGCTGCCATAAAAAAGTTTTTTAAAGTTTATTTTTCTTAAATGCGCATCTAGACAGAGCACGCCAAAGACTTCTTGACGTTCCGCTAAAAATTCAAAGCGAAGAAAATTTTGTAATTGTTCAGAATGTTGCAATTCTAAGGCTTCATTTTGAAAATGTTGACTCACATAGCGTTTACCGAGTTCTTTTACCGCCATGAGCTGCGCATATTTACTGTTTCCGATGCCATGAAACTGGCGCAAATCCTCAAGTGACGCATTCATTAGCGCTTGCAACTGACCAAAATGTTGGATCAGGAGTCGTGCGAGTTCGACAGCAGAGTGCTGCTGGGAACCAGAGCGTAGGAAAATAGCCAGTAGCTCAGCATCGGATAAACTTTGTGCGCCTTTTTGAATCAGGCGCTCACGTGGGCGCTCTTGTTCAGGCCAATTTTTAATTGAATTATTCATTATTCTTAGACTTTTTTATTATCAGTCAATCGGCTATTTCACAGCAGATTGTTGGGTCAGTGCATATTTAATGCTATTGTGAGCGCCACTGCAACAGATAGGTAGCCTGTTCGTGAGCTTTGATTTAAGTGTAATGCCCACAAAAAATATTCTTTTAGGTGTCACTGGTGGTATCGCAGCCTATAAAAGTGCCATTCTTGTCCGTCGGTTAAAAGATGCTGGATTTGATGTGCGCGTGGTGATGACTCAAGGTGCGCAAGCCTTTGTGACCCCGCTAACGTTTCAGGCGCTTTCAGGCAACCCTGTACATACCGAATTACTCAATCCCGAAGCAGAAGCGGGTATGGGGCATATTGAATTGGCACGTTGGGCTGATTTGGTATTGGTTGCTCCTGCAAGTTGCGACACGCTGGCAAAATTTGCGGCGGGTTTAGCAGATGACCTTCTTTCAACACTTTATCTTGCGACTAAAGCACCCGTCTGGGTTGCCCCTGCGATGAATCAGCAAATGTGGGCAGCCAAAGCGACACAGCGTAATTTAAATACACTGGTTGAAGATGGCGTACATGTGATCATGCCCGATGCCGGTTCTCAAGCCTGTGGAGATGTGGGCTTAGGACGTATGCCTGAGCCAGAAGATTTAGCGGATCAAGTGACGGCCTATTTTCATCAAGCACAGCGAGCTATTGCTGAAAAATTTGGCATGCTTGCAGGTAAACATGTAGCGATTACAGCAGGTCCAACACGCGAGTCGATAGATCCTGTTCGTTATATTTCCAACCACAGCACAGGGAAAATGGGTTTTGCACTGGCAGCGGCTTGTTATGCAGCTGGGGCTAAAGTAACGCTGATCGCAGGACCCGTCAGTTTAGATACACCAAATGGTGTACGACGGATTAATGTGCAGTCTGCAATTAAAATGTTAGAGACTAGTCTGCAAATGTTAGATGAAGGCTGTGATATTTTTATCGCAACAGCAGCTGTTGCGGATTATCGCGTGGCAGAAGTTGCAGAGCATAAAATCAAAAAAGCTGGCGATGAACTCAATGTGGCTTTAATTAAAAACCCAGATATCGTTGCAACGATTGCGCAGCAGTCGAAACGTCCATTTATGGTTGGATTTGCTGCCGAGACACGCAATGTCGAGGAGTATGCCGCAGGCAAACTTGTGGCAAAAAAACTCGATATGATCGCTTGCAATGATGTTTCACGTAAAGACATTGGTTTTGCTTCAGACGAAAATGCCATGACCGTGTTCTTCGCCGATCAATATCAAATGGAAAAGCGTGATTTAGAGAAGGCATCAAAACAAGAAATTGCACAGCAATTGGTGGAAGCCATACATGATGCGCTACATCATGAGCCTGAAACGGACGATGAATAATCTCAGTTGATGCCTTAAAAATCCCCGCAATGTTCGGGGATTTTTTATGGCGCCTTTACGATGTTTTATTTCAGGATTTATATTGAAAATTCACAATGGAATCGTTTTCATGTTGAAAATATGAAGGTTAGGAAACTACTACCAAAATG
Source organism: Acinetobacter sp. CFCC 11171 (assembly GCF_003268405.1). Taxonomy (NCBI): domain Bacteria; kingdom Pseudomonadati; phylum Pseudomonadota; class Gammaproteobacteria; order Moraxellales; family Moraxellaceae; genus Acinetobacter; species Acinetobacter sp. CFCC 11171. The sequence continues at coordinate 16,732 of NZ_LQXP01000026.1, forward strand.
GTCATTTTCAACAAAAATATGTCAGCAAGAGACCAAGGCTGTCAGTGTTTTAAAACAGCAAAAATGCAATTTAAGTGATTGATATCAAAATTAAATATAAAATTGAGAAATCTTGATAATTTGGCTTGTACTGTGTGTTTTATTGGCTATTATGAAGCAAACAATGAGGAATGTTTGGATCGCAATCTGTGATCGGTCTGACTTTTTCATCAAGAATAAATGCATCATGGGGGATGCAATATGTTTCGATGGCTCACCATTTTTTTACTGTTGAGTTTGGCTGGTTGTAGCTATTTTGTCTCGACAGATGAATTATCTCGGCAGATTGAGCAGCAGATGCAGCACGAGTTTGATCAGAATCCAGATTATCGGCAGTACCATTTACGGATTCAAAATATAAAAGTGTTAGAGCGTAAGGGTTTAAGCTTTAAGGCTCAGGCGACATTGCAATACGATGGTCAGCCTTATACAGTTTTGGTCGATATTTACAAAGACCTGCAAGGCTATGCATGGAAAATAGATGAAGAACAATTTGCCTTCATTGACGAAGCTGAAATTGCAAAATATCAGGCGCAGTTAGATCAAGAGTTGAATCATTTGGTTGAGGAATTGGAACAGCCAACCGAAGAGGTTGAACCTGTTACATCGGCGCCTGAGAGTTATGTGGGTATGCGTGAGGAAGAAGATCCATCTGATTATCAATGGACTGGCTATGATGATGAACCTTTTCCCAAAGGGAATATTACGGTCAATAGTCATTGAGTGATGATGTGACTGTTTAGATGATTTAGCTGAGTTGTCGATCTTATCAAGCAAGCACTTTAAGAAACATGAAAAATAAAAAAAGCCCGCAAAATAGCAGGCTTTCACTTTTTGAAGATTAATCTTCTAAAACGACTTTAGGATGATCACGTAAATAGTCTTCTGTACGTTGCATTGCATCCTTAATATTTTGGATGGCATTTTCCACATCTGCAAAGGTTTTGGCATTGCCACCACTTAAAGCCTGACGCCATTTTCGAGCACCTGGTAGATTTTGGAATAAACCTAAAATATGACGGGTAATGATAGAAAGCGGCGCACCTTCTTCCATGCGTTTAGCAATATACGGTAGCATCTGATCGATAATATCGAAACGGTTAGGTAATTCGAGATCCCAAAGCTGACCGATCTCAGCCAATAAATACGGGTTGTGATAAGCCTCACGGCCAATCATCACGCCATCAACATGTTGTAAATGTTGCTGCGTTTCAGCAAAGGTTTTCACCCCGCCATTAATTTCGATCAATAAATTTGGACGTTCTTGTTTCAGACGATAAACATCTTCATAACGTAAAGGTGGCACATCACGGTTTTCTTTTGGCGACAAACCTTGCAGCAGGGCAATACGGGCATGCACGATAAAATTGTCACAGCCAGTCTTTGCCACGGTATCGACAAAATGCAGCATTTCTTCATAAGACTGCATGTCATCAATCCCGATGCGGTGTTTCACGGTCACTGGAATATCAACAGCATTTCGCATTTCAGCAATACATTCAGCCACCAAATCAGGCTCTGCCATCAAGCATGCACCAATTTTATTGTTCTGAACGCGGTCACTCGGACAGCCGACATTGAGGTTTACTTCATCATAGCCCCAGTCCTGTGCCATCTTGGTACAGGTCGCTAAATCTTTGGGATTTGAACCACCAAGCTGTAACACAATCGGGTGTTCTTCGTTGTTATAGTCCAAATGACGATTCGCACCGCCAAATAATATCGCACCTGTGGTGACCATCTCGGTGTAGAGAATCACATTAGGGTTAAACAAGCGTGCAAAGAAACGATAGTCACGAGTCGTCCAATCCATCATTGGCGCAACACTGATTCGTGGTTGAAGTTTATTTTCAATGGGTTGGAGATCAGTCATTAAAAAAACACGCCTTAAAAGAACAAGATGGAAGAACGAAATGGAAAATGGTGAAGAAATTACAAAAGCAGTCCGAAATACGATGAAAAAAACCGCATTTCAAGACGCGCGCAATATTAGCATAAATTGTGGTTTGGGACATGGTCTTGCTAGCGTGACGAATTCAAGGTCAGGCTAGAAAGAGTCGGAAGTGTGGCTTAAGTAATTTAAATTTTTATGTGATTAATCTATAATTTTATAAACTTTATTGTATGGTTTCTTAGCAGATTTGACTGCCTGCCTTTATGTCTTTATTTTCCCAATATCTATTGCAACGCCAGTTTTGTATCTCGTTTGAATATCTAACGACGCAAAAACCGCATCGTGTCCCAACGACATTTGCAGGCTTTCCTGTGTGCATGACATTGGCTGACCGAGTACAAAGTGACACGGATATTGCTCCTTTAGAAGCAATGCAAGACTACCCTCAAAGCATTGAAAAAATTCTGCATTATTCGGGGAAAGGTCGAGATATCTCAGATTTTCAAACTTTTCTGAAAGATGCTCAGCAGCAGGGGGTAGAGAATTTACTTTTGCTCAGTGGTGATAAGCTGAAGCAGCATCAGGATGGGGCAAATGATCCGAGTTTACGGAGTCGTTATTTAGAGTCGGTCAATCAAGTCATGGCAGCCAAAGACTATGGCTGGTTTTATTTAGGGGTAGCATTTAATCCTTTTAAATATGCAGAAGCAGAAAAGGATGCGCAGTTTTTTAAACTGAATAAAAAAATTCAAGCTGGCGCTGACTATGTGATTACACAGTTGGGCTTTGACATGGATGTGCTGATTAGTTACCAACGCTATATGCAGCAATACTATCCACGTGTGCCTGTAATGGCCTGTGTCATGCCGCTGACATTTGCCCGAGCCCGTTTTATGGCCAAGCAAAAAGTTGCAGGCATCGTGCTTTCAGCAGATGTATTAAATTTTTTGCAACAAGAACAGCAAACTGACGCCATACAAGCTGAACAGAATGTCTATGAACGCTGTGCTTTACAAATTTTAATGTGTCAGCATTTGGGCTATGCAGGGGTTCATTTATCAGCTTGCCATAAAGTGGAAGAGCAAGAGAAGTTGCAAAAAGCAATTTTGCAATTTGCCACATTAACGTTTGAACATTTTTTAGCAAAATGGAAAATGCTTTGGCGCTCTAGTGTAGATGTGAACTTCCACCCGACGGGCGCAAATAACCATAAAGCTCCAGTTGAACAAGTTTTGAAATATAAAAGTATGCATGTCATGCATGAGTTATTTTTTAGTTCAAAACTGGCCAAAGGGGTGGGATCTAATATTTTTGCGGCCAAATTATGGCAAAAACCGAAAGCTGATGCAGCCTTGCTGAAAACAGAATTTATCAGTAAACATGGCATCGTGGGCTGTGAAAGTTGCGGACAATGTCGTTTAGGTGAAACCTTGTATATTTGCCCAGAAACCTGCCCCAAAGGATTAGCCAATGGACCCTGTGGTGGCTCCAACCTTGACCGCTGTGAGTTTGAAGACCGTGAGTGTATACACTCGGTCAAAGCGCGGTTGGCGAAAGCCGTGGGTCAAGAAAAAATGCTGAAGCAAGAGCTCATCCCTACCGTTGCAATTGAAACTCGCCATAGTAGCTCTTGGAAAAACTGGTTTGTTCCACCGAATTCGTCACCAACAAAACAATAATTAACTTAAAGCATTATTCAGTCTGAAACCTTCATAAATGTGAATCTTTCAAGCGCTAATCATTCTAAAAATCAGACGAATAGTCGTATAAAAAAATGAAAAAGATGAAAGAAACAATTAAGATCAACAGCAGATGAAAATCAAAAATTAAAAATAGAAATTTGAAGAATTTGGGGAATACCACATGATGAAAAAAGACCTGCTTAGGATTAGCTTTAGTTTTCACATTGTCAGGCACAACAGGCTGTTCAGTTGTCATGGCAAGCAAGCAGCCAAACAAGAAAAATACCGAAATGATTCAACAAGGGCTATCTCGTAACTTGGTGATTGCTGAATTTGGCGCACCGATCACCTCTGAATATAAAAATGGCAAACGCTATGAAATTTATACTTTTACCCAAGGTTATTCGACTGCCAGTAAAGTCGGACGTGCGTTTTGGCATGGTGCTGCAGATGTGGCGACCGTGGGGTTATGGGAACTTTTAGGAACACCTGCCGAATCCGTTTTTAATGGAAAGAAAATGTCTTATGAATTGATTTTTGATGAAAATGATCTCTTAGAACGTTATACCTATCTCACACAAGATGAAACCAAATAGTTGAATACAGAGATATTTTAATTGCATGCCAGTAAACAATTGCGCTAAGTTCAAATGGTAGAAAAATAAACGAATTATCCATTGGAATTTAGCAGGCATGATGCTACTTGAAGAAATATTCAAAAGTAAAAAGTCGGAACATACCGACCAATTTAATTTACGCATTCATCGAGGTTTAAGTTGGCTGAAAAAGTCGATTGATCTTCAAGATGATCTCGATTTGCAATTTATCAGTTTGTGGGTGTCCTTCAACGCAATATACGCACAAGATATACAGATTGCGCAGGACAAGCAAAGCTTAAGGCAGTTTTTATATCTGATTTGCCAACAGGATGCAGAGCATAAAATCTATAATATTTTATGGGAGCGTTTTAGCCAGCCGATACGGTTGTTTTTGGATAATCCCTATGTTTATCAGGGTTTTTGGGATTATCAAAATCAAAAAATTAGCCATGACGCATGCAAAGAGGGTTTGGCGCATGAAAAACAAAAAGTACTGCACGCGCTTAAAGAAAAAGATTCCGTTGATATTTTAATGGTGCTGTTCAATCGCATGTATACGCTACGCAATCAAATGGTTCATGGCGGCGCGACCTATAAAAGTTCGGTCAATCGCAAACAGCTTCAAGATGGCTGCACAATACTGTCGGCACTCTTACCGGTATTTATGGTGATTCTTTTAGAAAATGCAGAAACCTTGGATTTAGGCAAACCCTTTTATCCTGTGGTGCAGGTCAGTTAATTTCAAAAACATAAAGCCACAGTAATGTGGCTTTATTGCGGTGATGAATACTTCTCATTGTGGATATTTTAGTTGCCGCGCAGTATAGAGTTGATCGATCAATACAAAAAATCCAGCAGCAATGACTAAAGCAATCCCTGTCATGCAGGTGGTGGTCCAGCCGCCATGATGCCATGCAAATACGCCCAAAGCTGAACCACATGCACCACCGACAAAATAAAAAGTCATATAAATTGAATTGATTCGAGAGCGTGCAATCGGGTTGAGTTGGAAAATAATATTTTGATTACAGCTATGCACCATTGCCAAACCTAGATTGATTAAACCATAGCCCAAAATATAAAAAGCAAGAGATGATCCACCCAAATACAGCAGTCCCCAACTGAGGGCTAAGATGCTGCAACCGAGCCAAGTTAATTTTCGGTTAAAGCCAAAATCTGCCCAACGGCCAATCCACTGTGTTGAAAGGGCACCAAACACACCAACTAAAGTCACGACACCGACCCAAACATCGGCCAACTGAAAAGGTGGCTCAGTCAGTAACATAGCAATGGTGGAAAATAGCATACTCATCGCGGCAAAGACACAGCCCCCAATCAGAGATCGGAAAATTAACCGTGGCTCATGTTTGAGTAATGCGCCCATTGACTGGAAAACTTGGCTGTAGGGCATCCGTGTGATGCTGACCACAGGCAGACGCTTTTTGAGTAAGACAGCTAATACCAACATCAAGAGCGCACTGAGGATGTAAATCGATTTCCAATGAAACAGATAAGACAATAAGCCAGAGAGACTGGTCGATAACAGAATACCGACCAATAACCCACTCATTAAAAAGCCAACAACAGCCCCAATTTTTTCAGGTCGTATCGCAACCGTGACCAAAGGGATAAGAACCTGAGCAGCCACGGAAAATAGCCCCGTAATAATTGTTCCTGCCCAAAGCATGTATAGATTGGTCGAAAAAGCACAGAGGGCTAAACCCACAGTCGCACCAAGCATGAGTAATGGAATAAATTTGGCTTTATTCACAATATCGCCTATCGGCACAATAAAGAGTAGCCCCAAAGCATAAGAAATTTGCGCAAAGGTGACGGTTAGCGCCACTTCTGATTGAGGAATTTGAAAGCTTTGTTGGATAGAAGCCACTAAAGGTTGGCAATAATAATTGGCACCCGCACATAAACCACATGCAGCAGCCATAAGCCACAACAGGGTTTTATCATGGCTAATGTCGATCGAGGCTTTCATAAATTGTCCAGATTTTGGGCGGAAGCATATGCAAAGAATTTGCTGCCAAGCTGTTGTGGTCACTATAAGGAAAATCAAACAGGTCTTAAAGTGTTTCTCTGTGAATTGTATCCACTCACCCGTTTAGGATTTCTTACTGAGACTGATCATCAAGACACCCAGCATATTCAGACCGCAACCGACCCATTGCCATAGGTTTAAATGTTCATTCAGTAACACGACGGCCAGTAAAATCGTTAAAATGGGCCCGATAGAGGCAATCATGGCCGATTGTGCTGCCCCGAGTCGGACGATACTTTGCATCATCAAAATGGTTGGAAGCACAGTAACCAATAGTCCGAGCGCTAAACCATACAGCCAGACTTGACTCGGGAGTTGTTGGAGCAAGGCGATAGGCTGCGGTGTTGCAAATAGAAAATGAATAATCGTCCCAACGCAGGCAATGCTCAGAGCTAGACCGGTAAAGTGTAAAGAACCAAACTTTTGCATGAGGCCTGGCGTGAGTAATAAATAAATCGCAAACAACACGGCACTGGCAAAAACCAAACTACATCCGAGCCAAAAGTACTGATCATGTGGTGTGGCATTTTGTTCTTGTAGCATCACTAAAACTGTCCCGCCATAACTTAAAATCAGGGCAAGAATGGTTTTAAAACTTAGTGGCTTTTTGAATAAAACAGCGGAAGCCAGCACGGTTAATGTGGGATATAGGAAAAGTATAATTCGTTCAAGCGAAGCACTGATATACATCAAGCCACGGAAGTCGAGCCAGCTCGAAAAGTAATAGCCGATTAATCCTGAAATGAGCAAGAGCACCCAATCTTTTCGTTGAATCGTTTGATAAGAACGTCGACTCAGCCATGCAATGACCAAGAAAAACGGCAATGCACTCATCATGCGTAAAGCCATGAGGACAGTGGCATCGACAAGAGGAGAAAGTGCATAGGCTTGCTTAATAAAAATTGCTTTGGTACTAAACAAGAAGGCAGCAATCAGCGCAAAAATTGCACCGATGAAGTGCGGACTAAGGTTTCTTGACATAAGTTAAGGTGTGCCTCATGACGACTGAACGAATTCGACAGCATTGATCCGATAAGTTTGAACTATCATTTTGATTATAAAAAATGCATCGTGTGAGTAAAAATGCAAAAAAAGAATAGTACTTATTCCTTTATGCATAAGGGATTGCTAGATCAAACATGAAAAACAGTGGAAGAAATGACCAATTTGGTTTTGAATTTTTTAATCTCAACATGACTCGACAGGTCAAATATATCAGGCTGAAACATTTAAGGTGAAAATTGCACATAAATGGTGCAATTATTGTTTTTGGTGATACAAAGCCAATAGCGATATCATAATGCTAAATATTCAAAAAATTATTTTTTAGCTAAAAAAGCCAATTCTAAGACTTAAGGCGAAGCATCAGGTGGGGAGGGCAAGACTTCGATAAACCCGAAACGTGCGCAAAAATTCATCGAATATTCAAGCTGACCGATTTGACTAGACTGTGGTAGAAAAAAGTCAGTTTTCAATACCAGTCAGCACGTCAAAACTGTCAAATGAGTCAACGAGCTGATGCAGTTTGAATGAACGACTGGCTTTACCTGACTTAAGTCGATTTGTAACGACAAGTTCGAATCATTAGTTGTCGAATGAAAATGTCACAATGATCAACGCGCTGAAACAATACGCGCTAAAACCGACTAAATTATTTATGTTTTGAGTCTTAAGTAATATTAAAAAGTTATAAGTAGAATAAAAATGAGTAATAAATCGACAAATAAAACTGAATAAATGAAATATCGCATCATTCTTTTCATGAATCATGAGTTCAAAATATGGGCATTTATTAAATAAATATTGGGTAGTATTTTAAAAAAGTTCAATTAGAATCCAAAAATTGTACAAAAACACATCCTGAGGGGAGACATCGCGGATTGCGATGTTTACTTAAGAAAAATTAGCTTGAGGAACGCTCATGCAGATCGGAATTCCAGCCGAAACTGTTGTCGGTGAAAATCGCGTCGCTGCGACGCCTGAAACAGTAAAGAAGTTGATCAGCGCTGGTCATAGCGTCGTTATTGAACGTGGAGCAGGGGTAAACGCTGCTTACATCGATAGCGCCTATGAACAAGTTGGTGCCAAAATTACGGATGATGCCTATACCGGTAGTCAAATGATTTTGAAAGTTCGTGCGCCTAAAGGTGACGAAATTCAAAAACTCACAGCGGGCACCACCGTTGTGGGGATGTTTGACCCTTACCGCAACACCGAACTTGACCAATTTGCGTCACAAAACGTGTCTGCATTTGCATTGGAACTTTTGCCACGGACCTTATCTCGTGCGCAAAACATGGACGTACTTTCATCTCAAGCCAACCTTTCAGGTTATAAATCTGTGCTTTTGGCTGCGGCAGAATATCAACGTATGTTCCCAATGCTGATGACAGCAGCTGGTACAGTAAAACCTGCACGGGTTGTGATCATGGGCGTAGGTGTTGCAGGCTTACAAGCCATTGCAACAGCGAAACGTTTAGGTGCCGTAGTTGAAGCAACTGACTTACGTCCTACAGCACGTGACCAAGTTGAATCTTTAGGTGGTAAATGGTTAGACGTACCAATGTCACCAGAAGAGCAACAAAAAGCAGCTGATGCTGCGAAAAATGGTTATGGCTGGATGCCGGGTGAAGACTACATTCGCGATCAAGCGATTATTGTTGATAAAGCCGTATCGAATGCTGACATCGTGATTACGACTGCATTATTACCGGGTCGTGACGCACCACGTTTAATCAAAGCAGAAACCGTTGCCAAAATGAAACCGGGCTCAATCATTTTAGATATGGCGGTTGAAACAGGCGGTAACGTTGAAGGTTCTGTTTGCGGCGAAAATGTTGTGACTGCCAATGGTGTGAAAATTCTTGGTATTCCAAATATTCCTTCAACAGTTTCGACTGAAGCGTCGGCACTGTATGCACGTAACGTTTTGAATTTCATTGAAACCCTGTTTGATAGCGAAAAGAACTTCGCAATTAACCCTGAAGAAGAAATTCAAAAAGCACTACTTGTCACTCATGGCGGCCAAGTGCTGCTGAAACGTGGTTAAGGAGAATCATCATGGTTGAAACGATTACTATTTTTGTCTTGGCAATCTTTGTTGGTTACTACGTGGTTTGGGGGGTAACACCTGCGCTACACACACCATTAATGGCTGTAACCAATGCTTTGTCATCGATCATTATCGTTGGTGCGATGATTCAAACCGTTGGTATCCCAGGTATTGTGGATGCAAGCGTACAGTTCCAAAGCATTAACGTGGTGAGTATTTTAGGTGCGATTGCCGTTTTCCTTGCAAGTATCAACATTTTTGGTGGCTTTGCGGTGACTGCACGTATGCTTGAAATGTTCAAACCTAAGCAAAAGAAAAAAGAGGGTTAATCCATGGAATTCATTAAAGAATATGCGGATTGGTTCTACCTGATTGGTGCCGTTCTTTTTATCTTAACGTTGCGTGGTTTGTCTGGTCCAAAAACTGCGATTCAAGGTAACCGTTATGGCATGATCGCAATGGCAATTGCTGTAATTACTACATTCTTTGTCGCAGATCATCCAGTGATTTGGATGATTGTGGGTGCAATGGTGTTGGGTGCGGTCGTTGGTATTGCACGTGCAAAAACAGTTCCGATGACGCAAATGCCTGAAACTGTGGCACTGATGCACTCATTGGTCGGTTTGGCTGCGGTACTGATTGCGATCGCTGCGATTCTACATAACAACCAATTGACTGCGGCATTCGCGGAGAATGAAGCGGTATTAACAGCAGCGGGTGTAGAACATGCCCACATGAGCAAAGTTCATTTATTTGAATTGTTTGTAGGCTGTTTCGTTGGTGCGATTACATTCACAGCGTCGGTATTTGCTTACGGTAAATTGGCTGCGAAGAAATGGGCAAAAACCATTTCAGGTGGATGGGTAAAACCTGTTCAAGCCTTAATTTTCCTTGCGATGTTGGCGTGTGGTATCTACTTCTTTACCACAGGCAACATGAACGCATTCTGGGCAATGACTGTTCTTGCACTTGCATTTGGTTGGGTATGGATTGCGCCAGTAGGCGGTGGTGATATGCCAGTGGTGGTATCGTTACTAAACTCGTTCTCAGGTTGGGCAGCAGCAGGGATTGGTTTCACGCTTGAAAACAACATGCTGATTGTTGCAGGTTCACTGGTTGGTTCATCGGGTGCAATTCTGTCTTACATCATGTGTAAAGCCATGAACCGTTCAATCATCAACGTTTTGTTTGGTGGTGCAATGGGTGGTACAGCAGTAGCTGCAGCGGATAATGGTGAAAAAGCACAGCGTAATCACCGTTCAGGTTCTGCAGACGATGCTGGCTTCTTGATGTCAAATGCGGACAGCGTAGTGATCGTACCGGGTTATGGTATGGCGCAAGGTCGTGCACAAAATGCCGTGAAAGAATTGTGTGAAATCTTAAAAGAGCAAGGTGTAAAAGTTCGTTTTGCGATTCACCCTGTGGCAGGTCGTATGCCGGGCCACATGAACGTACTTTTAGCTGAAGCTGACGTTGCATATGAAGACATTCTTGAAATGGATGAGATCAACTCAGACTTCCCTGCAACAGATGTAGTACTGGTGATTGGTGCGAATGACGTTGTGAACCCAGCGGCAAAAGACGATCCAAGTTCTCCAATTTACGGCATGCCAATCCTTGAAGCACATAAAGCACGTACCATTATGGTGATCAAACGTTCTATGGCTACAGGCTACGCAGGTCTAGATAATGACTTGTTCTATAATGATAAAACGATGATGATCTTCGGTGATGCGAAGAAAGTTGTGGAAGATATGACAAAAGCCATTAATGGCGGCGGTCATTAATCCATATTGCCAAAGTCCCGCTGTGATAAAGCGGGATTGAGGAAGATTTAAACCACCTTCGGGTGGTTTTTTGTTTTGTTCGCTTTTGATTAATTGATGCTTCACACTAAAAGTGCACAAATATTTAGCGCATCAGGTGCTTGAATCAAATTGATGCGTGTTTTGAAACAAAGGTGCAGATTGATGCGCTGTTTTGTTTCATTAAATTCAATCTCAGTGATTCAAAATATTGTCGCGAACTTATTTTGTGACGCAATGCATTGAAAAATAATTAATTGTCTGAAATTTGGTATTCTTTTTGCAAAGCATGGTTATTCTTGGGGGAATAATCATGAAAAAAACATACTTGATGGCACTGTTTCTGAGTGTCCTGACATCGACTGCATGGGCAGTTGACCCGCAAATCGCCAGTAATATTCAAGACATTCGTATCTCGCTCGACAGTATTTGGGTGGTACTGGGCGGTATCTTGGTGTTCTTTATGCAAGCCGGATTTGCCATGATCGAAAGTGGTTCAGTTCGCAGTAAAAATACCGTGAATGTACTCATGAAAAACTACATGGATGCCTGCTTGGGTGGTCTGGTGTTTTGGTTGGTGGGTTTTGGTCTGATGTTTGGGGTCAATACCACGGGCTGGTTTGGCTTCAGTCATTTTGCACCCGATCAACTGGATGATTGGCACTGGAACCTTCTATTTTTCCAAATGATGTTTGCTGCAACGGCAACCACCATTGCCAGTGGTGCAATGGCAGAGCGGATTCATTTTGTCGCTTATGTGGTGAGTGCGGCCGTTGTCTCAGGTCTGATTTATCCTGTCTTTGGTAGTTGGGCATGGGGCAGTTTATTTGGCGGAGACGGTTGGTTAAAAGCACTCGGATTTATCGACTTTGCAGGTTCGACCGTGGTGCATTCAATGGGCGGCTGGGTTGCCTTGGCTGGCATCATTGTATTGGGACCACGTTTGGGTCGATTTGGACGCAATGGGCAAAGCCATTATTTACCAGGGCATAACTTACCTTTGGTAGCATTAGGCGGTTTTATTTTATGGTTAGCATGGTTTGGTTTTAATGCAGGCTCGACCATTAATGCCAATGTCAGCGTAGGACGTATTGCTTTAAATACGCATCTTGCGGCGTGTGCTGCCGTGGTTGCATATATGTTGCTCTGTCTCATCCGATCTAAAGCCATTTTGATTCGCAGTACGATCAATGCCTCACTGGGTGGTTTAGTTGCCATTACGGCAGGCTGTGCAACGATGTCTCCACTCTATGCGGTCATCACCGGTTTATGTGCAGGTGTCATGGTGACCTTCCTGCCAATGCTTATGGAAAAAATGAAACTGGATGATGTGGTGGATGCGGTGACGGTACATGGTTTCTGTGGCGCATGGGGAACATTGGCGGCAGGGATCTTCCTTGAAAATAATATGTTTAATGGCGATATCATCGCGATACAAGGGCTTGGGGTGATTGCAGCCTTTTTATGGGGCTTTAGCGTTGCGTTCATTGTATTTAAGGTCTTGGACAAATTGTTGGGTGGCTTACGGGTGAGTAAGCAACATGAACAACGGGGTTTGGACTATACCGAACATGCTGAATTGTCTTATCCCGAGTTTCAAAAAGATGTGACTTTTGAAACGGATGATATGACCAAGCGTCATTAACAGGAGTAAAGCAATGAGCACCGAACTGTTGAATTTGGCACAACGCCGCGAAGCTTTAGAAAAAGGCTTACAACAATTTATTCATGGGACGTTACTCGACAGTGCGCTACGGCACTGGGAGCAGCAGTACAGCATGAAACCGTCATTTGTCTTAAATCGCTTCTTAAATGATATCTGTACCACAGAGGAGCTTCGCTTTTATCGTAAAGATATGCTGAAGCAAGTCTTGTATGAGTTATCTACCTTAGAAAAGCAGGAACTGTTAAGGGTTGAAAAACCGCAGGAGCAGGAGCAAGAAGACGAGCTCATTGCAGAGACCATTAGCGAAGCTTTTTTAGGCTTTATCGAGTCAGTCATGCTGACGGTGAAATCTACAGATCAGGCTGATTTCACCCAAGATGTGATTGAGCAATTAGAAGAAATCGGACTGGCAATTGCGGCAAATGCACAAATTAATTCAGCGAGTTTTGTCGAGTTTTTGCCCTTGACCAGTTATGCCAAAGTTTTAACGAGCATTTATGAAGTGTATTGTGACTTTTATGGCCCGATGCGTGCAGACCAAGTTTATGCACAAACCAAGCTGAAAATTAAAGCCAATTATCCTGAGGTGGATTTACATCAACTGCTTTAGTGTATGGGGTAAAACACCATGAAGCTGATTGTCCGTGTATAAAATCAAGGGATAAAAAAAGCGACCTAATTAGGTCGCTTTTTTCTGGAAGCTTAAGCTACAGTTTCTGGAGCTGTACGCCATAAGCTTTCTAAATCATAGAATTTACGTGCTGTAGGTAACATCACATGTACCACTACAAAACCGAGATCAATCAGGATCCATTCTGCATCACGTTCGCCTTCAACACCGATAGGGCGGAATCCAGCTTTACGTGCTTCTTCTGCCACGTTGTCTGCAAGAGACTTAATGTGACGAGTTGAAGTACCGCTCGCAATAACAATCGCATCTGCTACGTTGCTGATAGTGCTGATATCAAGTTCAATAATATCTTTGGCTTTTACATCTTCAAGTGCTTCACGTACAACAGCTAAGCAAGCTTGTACGTCTTTGATTTGCGTTGATTTTGCGAGATCGAGAGAATTAGAAGCGCTGGGCGATGGTTCTAAATTCATAGAGGGTATGATTTCCTGACAATTTTACATGATCTAATATAGCGGTTTTGTTGCTGAATTTCAAATCAACACGTCATTGACCATTAGCTAAATGAGGGAAGTATTTGTCTTTCCACGCAAAAGAATGTGATGAGTTGCTTCGTGGTCGGTATTCAGCCGCGATGTAACCTGTATATTGGCTTTGATCTAACCATTTAAAAATCTCTGCAAATGGAATCTGCGCTGAGTCAGGTTCATGTCGCCCCGGACAGTCAGCAAACTGTATGTGACCGATATCCTGAATATTTTCTGCCAAAGTACTGAGAATATCTTCACCCATCATCGCCATGTGGTAGCAGTCATATTGCATCTTCAAAGTAGAGTGTTGTACAGCTTCAAGCATTTCCTGAGCTTGGGCAATATTTTGCACCAAAAAGCGCGGCATATCAGTGCCATTAATCATTTCAAATACCGGTTGAATATGATGTTCGGACAACATGTGGCATGCCAGTTTAAGGTTGCTCGACAAGGTATTTAAACATGGGAGTAAATCTGCATCTTGGGGCTGTTTGCCGGCTAAAATATTGACACTCGGTACATTTAACGCAGTGGCATAGCGAATACATTGCTCTAAGGCCTGATGAAATTGATTTTCACGCCCCGGAACTCCCGCAAGACCATCGCCGCCTTGCATCAAATCACCCGCAGGGACATTAATTAAACACAGGCTTAAATCATTGATAGTGAGCTGGGTTTGGATTTGCTCAATACTCAGCTCATACGGAAACTGAATTTCTACATGCTTAAAACCATGTTCACGAGCCAAAGCAAAACGCTCTAACAACGGCACTTCGGTAAAAATCATGGATAAATTAACCGCGAGCTGAGTCATGTATATCGTCCTTGAAGCAATTTACTTCTAAAGTGAAAGTCGTTAGTTTTGTTCGACATGTTGAATGATGGTGGCTAAATCTTTTTCTGCAAAACCATTGTCCTGATGGGCTTTGAGTTGCGATAAAGCAAGGCTGGCAACAGGGATGCTTAACTCAAACTCGGCGGCCAGTTGGACTGCATTATTCAGGTCTTTAGATAAAGTTTGAACTTTCCATTGCACAGGCTCGAACTGATGCGTTGCCATGCGTGGGGTTAAAATCTGAAAAGGCTTTGAATCTGCAAATCCACCTGCAAGCGCTGGTGCTAATAACGTGGTGTCTACACCTGATTTCTCGGCCAATGCGACAGCTTCTGCGATTAACGTGCTATTGGCAGCGACGATCAGCTGATTACAAATTTTGGTGGCTTGACCTGTACCTGAGTCGCCCATGCGAGTAACACGTTGAGATAAAACATTGTAAATCAGACTCAAATCTTGAATCGTTTCAGCATCACCACCGGCAAAGATGACCAAGGTGCCTTGTTCAGCACCGGCTGTGCCCCCCGAAACAGGAGAGTCAATCCAAGTGACTTGTTTCAACGTTGCAGTATGAGCCAATTGATGGGTTTGATTTACAGAAAGACTCGAGAAGTCGACAATAATTTGTCCTGCCGCTAAATGGGTTTCGATGCTTGCATACACCGCGGCAACAGCAGCATCATCTGCGAGACAAGATAAAACCACAGGATAATGGGCAATATTCTCCAATTGAAGCGCCGTCGCGCCAATCGCAATCAACTCATCACACGCAGCGGCAGTTCTGTTCCACACCGCAACTTCAAATCCTGCCTGAATGAGGCGCGTGGCCATGCGGCTACCCATCAGCCCCATACCTAGAAATGCAATTTTTGTATTACGATCAAACGCCATGTGCTGTACTCAATCTATCCTGTGTGACTATTTTACTTATATTGGCGTGGTAAAAACTGAACCTCTGGGTTCTTGTCTTTTTTACGTGCCAATTGGCTGTTTTTGCCGAGCAGTAATTTAAATTGCCAGATTTTTTCTAAGCGTAAAGATCGTTTTGGACTATGTTCCATGGCATCTAGTACTTGTTTTGCCGCTGCCAAGGCATCTGGTGAGCGTTGTGATAATTCTTCGGCTAATTGCTGCGCCTGAAGCAAAGGCTGTTCATTTAAATGTGTTACTAAACCAATATCCTTGGCATATTCTGCGTCAAAAATACGTGCCGTAAGGGTTAATTCCTTGGCTAAATCCAGTCCAATCACACCTTTGAGCGAGCGGGTTAAACCCATATCAGGGACTAAGCCCCAACGACTTTCCATAATCGACATTTGCGTTTTCGGGTGGGCAATACGGATATCGGCAGCCAAGGCAAGTTGCATGCCTGCACCAAAACAAAAGCCTTCAAGTGCGGCAATCACCGGCACAGGAAGTTGTTGCCAAATCAGAAAGGCTTTTTGAAATAAACTTTGACCGGGCTTTAACAGTTCCCACGCGGCATAGGCACGATTTTTTGGATCATTGAGGTCAGCCAAATCAATGCCAGCACTAAATACATTGGCTTCACCCGTTAAAATGACACAGCGTAAGCTACGATCTTTTTTTTAATTTTTCAGCGGTGCTGACCAATTCTTTGAGCAATGCAAAGCTCATTGCATTACGTTTTTCTGGACGGTTTAAGTAAACCGTTGCAATGCCATTATTTTTTTCTACACGTAATAAAGCCATGGTAATTACTCTTGTTGTTTCTGCGCCCGAGCATAGCATGCACCCTGACAGGATACATGACAGTGCAGTCACAACAGAAGCTGGACGGCACTGACTTTAGTCGGACTGCGCTTAATTATTTTGTTTGGCTAAGATTTGTTGAGCCGCGTGTTCAACTTGAGCCATGACATTTTTTAACTCATCAAAACGGTTCAGGGTTTCTTGAACAAAAGCTTCATCTGCTTTACGGCGTTCCTTACGTAAGGTCGATACAAATTGCTCAAATTGACCTGAAACCTCTTGGAGGGTCGGAGCGCCCACATAGCGGGTTGCACCATAAAGCCGATGTAGCACATGCTCTAATTGTGGAAAATCTTCATCTTCGATGAGCTGTGCCATTTCATGGGTTTCTTGCTCAAAGCTATCGACGAGCATTTTCAGTAAATCGACCGCAAGGTCTTCTTTATTCGCGGCCAACTGCAAGCTTTGCTGCCAATCTAAAATACTTGGCTCTAGGGCTTCAATCACCGAACTGAGCTCTAAAACCGGTACTTTCTTAAAGTTATCGGTAGTCCATTGAGTCAAGATTTGAATAATTTGATCCATTTGAATGGGCTTGGTGACATAGTCATCCATACCGCTTTGTAGGAGCTTTTGTTTTTCATCAGAGAGCGCATGTGCCGTCAAAGCAATAATTGGAAGGCGCTTATGATTTTCAAAGGTCGACTCAAGTGATCGAATGGCACGCGTGGTATCAACACCTGACATCACAGGCATTTGAATATCCATAAAGATGAGGTCAAAAGCTGCCAAACCTTGCTCTTGGCGAGCTTGAATGATTTCAATGGCTTCTTGTCCACTTAAAGCCTTGGTGGTTTTCACATTCAGCTCAGAGAGCAGGGCTTCAAGTACAATCAGGTTTGGTAAATGGTCGTCGACAGCCAAAATGTGCAGACCTTGACCATTAAATTCTTCATGTTGCTCTTGATCAAACCACGGCTCATTACTCAACAACTGAATCAGCGCTGTACGGCTGAGTGGTTGATGCAATGGACGGGCACGGTACTCGTTCAACATGTTTGGATCGAGCATCATTTGGTAGCCATAAACCGCTAAGTTACCGCTATAACGATGACGAATTTCTTTCAGTAAGGCTTCGGAGTCACCACTGTGATCGACGATCAACCAGGTATTTTCGTTGGTTTGCAACTGATTGAGTCGGCTAAATAAATCTAGGATTGACTGCGTTTCAATATGTTCAACATCATAATTTTCTAAATAATGACGTAGGACATTGGCAGTTGCTGGGTGCGCCAAATAAGACACAACTTGTAGATTGCTAAATTGTGGATGCACAATTTCAATTTCATCATCCACCACAAAGCGCGCAGTAAACCAGAAGGTTGAGCCTTTTTCTGTTGGGGCACGTTCTTGGTTATCTTCAAAACCAATTTGTCCATGCATTAGGCTGACCAATTGTTTGGAAATGGCAAGACCTAAACCTGTACCGCCAAATTGGCGGGTCACAGATGCATCACCTTGTGAGAAGGATTCAAACAGTTTCTTACGGTCGGTACCGCTTAGGCCGATACCACTGTCTTGGACACTAAAATGCAGCAGACATTGACCGATGTCATTATGCTCCATACGGACACGGACAATAATTTCACCATCTGGGGTGAACTTAATCGCATTTGAAATTAAGTTGGTCAAAATTTGCTTGAAGCGTAGGGCATCACCAACCACAAATTTCGGCACATTGTCCGCATAGTAGAAGGTCATATCAATATGCTTTTGCGCTGCCAATGGCGACAACATATCCATCACATCAAAGACGGCTTCTTCTAAGTCGAATTGCGCAGTTTCGAGTTCTAGTTTGCCTGCATCGATTTTGGAGAAATCAAGCACGTCATTAATTAAAGCCAATAAATGCGCTGAAGATTTACGAATCGTTTGTAGATATAAATTTTGCTCATTACTGAGGTTGCCTTGGCGCAGTAAAAGATGAATAAAGCCATCAATACTGTTAAGTGGCGTGCGCAGTTCATGGGAAATATTGGCTAAGAACACCGACTTCGACTGATTGGCATGGATTGCTTGGTCACGTGCTTGACGGTAGGTAATATTTTGCACTTCTAAAGTATCAAGCGTGCGTCTTAAGTCATCTTCCGTTTGTTCGGTATGTTCACGTAGCTCTAAGAAACTGAAATGTAAGCGTTTAACCACATTGGCTATATCACGCTGTAATAACCGGAGTTCTCCAGTACTGTTAATGATCATGTGCTGATCTAGAGTGTCGGCATTTAAACGTTGTAACTGCATGCGAATTTCGTACATTGGTGCGATCCAACGACGTGAATAAAAATTCAAACACAGCAAAAGTAATAAAAGCGTCAATAAGCCTGTTGCAATCAATACGATTAACACGCGATAGCGGGCAATTTGCAGCGGTTGATTATCCAGTTCAATGCTTAACCATGCCGGCGTCTGGGTTGAATCTGAAATTTTCAGGGCATAAATATGGTTACCCTGATGTGCAATCGGTCCGATAAAAGATGCTTTACTATCAAAAGTAGGCCAAATATCTTGATCTTGAAAGCCAATGCTCAGGCGGTTGTTGCCTTTGAAATCTAAAATCGCGGCACGAATCAAATGTTTTTCGTTCAACATGCTTTGCATGGCGTTGCGAGCTTGATCGAACTGCCACGGATAATGGTTGAGCAACTCTATGGCAGATTCTGACGTGGGTTGATAGCGCGTCAGGATCGCGACAGCCATTTGTTTTTGTTGTGCTTTGGCTGCATTTGAGGTTTCTGTTATTACCAACATCGCACCGACACAGGCCAAAATGGTGATCGGCACGAAAATAAGTGCAATCAACTGACCATAGGCATGATTTAAGTGTAGGCGTTTAAAAAGCTTTTTGTTGATATTTGACATGGTTTAAGCAGTTTATTCCTTATGCCCCGAATATTAGCATGGATTATTTAAAACTGATTGCGCTTTAATCACTTTCGCGAAAAAGCGAGGCAAATGGGTGCAGGCAAAGGCATTTTTTCATACAATAGGCGCACCTCGATATAGGTGTGAATAATGAGTAATACAACCCCTGATTTTCAAGCAGACGATTTTTTATTAGACCATTACGTCGGCAACACGCCGTTAGTGCGTTTACAGCGTCTGGCAAGTCATACTCAAGCAACAGTATTAGCCAAGTTAGAAGGCAATAACCCAGCGGGTTCGGTCAAAGATCGCCCTGCATATAACATGATTATGCAAGCGGAAAAGCGTGGTCAGATTAAACCGGGTGATACGTTGATTGAAGCGACGAGCGGAAATACGGGGATTGCTTTAGCTATGGTTGCAGCAATGCGTGGCTATAAAATGACCTTGATTATGCCTGCAAGTTCTAGCCAAGAGCGTAAAGATGCCATGCGTGCCTACGGTGCTGAACTGATCGAATCAGAAAACATGGAAGAAGCACGTGATCTTGCCCTTCAAATGGAAAAAGACGGCAAAGGTTTAGTCTTAAACCAGTTTGGTAACCCAGACAATGTGGAAGCACATTACCTCACTACGGGGCCTGAGATTTGGAAACAAACAGGCGGTAAAATTACACATTTCGTCAGCTCAATGGGAACCACCGGGACCATTATGGGGATTTCGAAATATTTAAAAGAACAAAATCCGGATATTCAAATTGTCGGTTTACAACCGTCTGAAGGCTCAAACATTGCTGGTATTCGCCGTTGGCCACAAGAATATCTTCCTACGATTTTTGACCCTTCACGTGTTGATCGCATTATGGATATTCCGCAAATTGAAGCGGAAAAAACGGCTCGTCGTTTAGCACGTACAGAAGGTATCAGTGCAGGTACTTCATCGGGTGGTGCGGTATGGGCTTCAGTTAAATTGGCTGAAGAAAATCCGGATGCCATGATTGTTTGCATCGTATGTGACCGTGGAGACCGCTACTTGTCTACTGGTCTATTCTCTGTTGTGGATCCTGAATAATTACAGTGGCCGATCGGCACTGGTGAGTACTTATGCGTTTACCTGTTTTAATTTTTGATATAGAAACACTGACAGATTTGAAGTCAGGTGCGCATTTGTATGGACTGGATCTGCCTGAGGTGGATCTAGATGCTGCGCTGACTAAACTGCGTCGCCAAGAGGCGGGCACGGATTTTCAGCGTTTGGCCTTGCATGAAATTGTCTGTATCTCTGGACTATGGATTGATGAAAAGGGCATGAAGTTGTTTTCATTTAGCCGTGAAGACAATAGCGAAGCTGAAATTTTAAAAAAATTCGTTTCTATTTTTGAAAAGCGTCATCCGACCTTGGTTAGTTGGAACGGTTCGCAGTTTGATTTGCCTGTAATTTTGTTCCGTGCCATGTATCACGGACTATCTGCACCAAGTTTGTTCGATCAGGGCGAGATTGATACGCAAAAGCGCTATAATAACTACCAGAATCGTTATCATCATCGTCATGTAGATTTGATGGATGTCATGGCCATGTTCCATGGTCGTCATTTTCAAAAGCTCGACGATGCAGCACATTTACTTGGTTTCCCCGGTAAACGTGGTGATGGTGGCTACCATGTGCCTGAATATGTACGTGAACAACAGTGGACGGAACTGACCAGCTACTGTGAAGGCGATGTGCTCAATACATGGTTGATTTATTTACGCTGGCTGTTGCTGAAAGGGCAGTTATTGTTGAATGATCATCAGCACCTGATTCAAAGTACGATTCAATATTTACAAACTCAGCCGCAACACGCTGACTTTTTATCGGTATGGCAGCAAACCTCGCAGCGTACCGAATTCACTCAATCTGATTTCCCATCTTCCACACATTAGGTACGCATGAAACACAAAGCCAAACCCCAAAAAGCCCAACAACCCATTTATACATTTCAGGTTGAATCGCTTTCACATGAGGGGCGAGGCATAGCGCACTTTGGCACGCATCCAGATCATCCTGCAGAAAAACACGGTAAGAAAGTCTTTATCCGTTATGCCTTGCCGGGTGAAACAGTGCGTGCGCGTATTACCAATGTCGTTAAGCGTCTCGAAGAAGCAGACAGTCTGGAATTGCTGAGTGAAGAGTCTGCTCTACGGGTAAAACCTACCTGTCCACATTATGGGGTCTGTGGTGGATGTAGCATGCAACATATCCATCCCGACGAGCAAATTCGTTTAAAACAAGATGTTTTACAATCACATTTGCAACATTTTGCCTGCATTCAGCCTGATCAATGGTTAGCTCCTTTACGTTCATTGCGTGAAGACTACCGTCGCAAAGCACGTATTGGTGTGCGTTACCTACCTGCAAAAGATAAGCTCGTGGTCGGCTTTCGTGAGAGCCAGTCAAATAAGCTGACTTCGATTGACCGTTGTATGGTGTTGGATCGTGAGTTTGGCTCAATCACCACACTCAAACAATTGTTACAAAGTTTGCAAGGTAAAGCAGATATTGGGCATATGGAACTGGCTATGGGAGATCAAGAAATTGCTCTCCTGATTCGTCATACGGCGGAACTTTGCGCGGAAGATGTCAACCAATTAGTAAAATTTGCGTTACATAAAGAGTGGCAACTGTACTTACAACCTGAAGGGCCAGACAGCTTACATCGTGTGGATCATCCCGATGCACCGATGCGTCTGCACTATGGTCTAAGTGACTTTGCTGTGAAATTTGGCTTTAATCCTCAGGACTTCACGCAAGTGAATTCCACGATTAATCCGCAAATGGTGAAACTGGCATGTGAATTGCTTCAGTTACAACAGGGTGAGCGAGTTCTAGATCTGTTTTGTGGCTTAGGAAACTTTTCTTTACCACTTGCTCAATGTGTGGGTTCAACGGGTCAAGTCGTTGCAGTTGAAGGGAGTGAAGAAATGGTTCAGCGTGGTGCAGAAAATGCACAAAACAATGGCCTTTCGCAACTGAAATTTTATTCACAAGATTTAACAAAAGATTTTTCGCATCATTCTTGGGCAAAACAAGGATTTGATGCATTATTGATAGACCCACCACGTTCTGGTGCAGAAGAAATAATGCGTTATGTGCCCAAATTTGGTGCAAAAAGAATCGTTTATGTGTCATGTAATCCTGCAACACTAGCACGCGATGCTGGAATGCTGGTACAACAAGGCTACCGTTTGAAAAAAGCGGGTGTCATGGACATGTTTACCCATACAGGGCATGTCGAATCGATTGCTTTGTTCGAAAAAGAAAATCAGATAAACGATTAAAAGTTATGAAGCGTAGAAAACTAGGAGTAGGGTATGGTCACAGTACGTGAACAATTACCTGGACGTCTCAATGAGCTGTCTCAGGAAACGACTGTAGAACATGCCGAGCAAGCACAGCATGATTTGGCTGAATGGCTAGAGCGTGTGAGTGGCATGTTTGACGGGGCTCCTCTAAAGCAACTCGAAGAAGTTGCACATCTGACCTTACAGAATGAACTTGAAACAACGGTCAACCATCGCTCGAATACCTTCTATACGGGTATTGAAATGGCGGATATTCTTGCTCATCTGTATGCGGATGAAGATACGTTATCAGCAGCCATGCTGTATCGAAGTGTTCGTGAAGGCGTAACCAGTTTAGAAGAAGTCCAAAGCAAATTTGGCGATCAAGTGCATGCTTTGGTGAAAGGCACGCTTGCCATGGGTAAGTTGTCTGACCTGATTGAGCAAAATAAACGTCTAGAAGATCATTTTAATAATAACCAACGTGAACATTTGACCGGCATTTATAAAATGCTGATTTCGGTGACCGAAGATGTACGTGTTGTATTAATCAAACTTTCTGAACGTACCTATGCATTACGTGAGTTGGCGCACTCAACCAAAGAGCGTCAAGAGCGTGTCGCACGAGAAATTTTAACCATTTACTCGCCGCTTGCGCACCGTTTAGGGATTGCACAGCTTAAGTGGGAGCTAGAAGATCTCGCTTTCCGTTATCTAGCACCTGAACGCTATAAAGAAATTGCATCCTTACTAAATGAAAAACGTTTAGAGCGTGAACAATATATTCAGTTCGTGACAGAAAAGTTACGTAAAGAACTATTAGATCATGGCATTGAGGCCGAGATTAATGGTCGGGTGAAACACATTTATTCGATTTATCGAAAAATGAAGAGTAAGAACCTGAGCTTTGATCAGCTTTATGACATTCGAGCGGTTCGTGTTCTGGTGGATAATGTACCTGAGTGTTATCACACACTGGGGATCGTTCATCAGATTTGGCGTCATATTCCGCATCAGTTCGATGATTATATTACCAACCCGAAAGCCAATGGTTATCGCTCACTGCATACGGCCGTGATTGCAGAGAACAAATCTTTAGAAGTGCAAATTCGTACGCACAATATGCACGAAGAAGCTGAACTCGGGGTGTGTTCGCACTTTAACTATAAAGAAGGCTCTAAAACCACAGATTATTCATTTAATCATCGCTTACATTCTTTGCGTGCAGTGCTTGAACATTATCAAGAACGAAATGATGCTAGCGCCCATAAAGAAGATGAAGATTCTGAAAACTTCGAACAAATCCAAGAGTTTGAAGATTTTGAGAAAATCTATGTGTTTAGTCGTGATGGTGATATCAAAGAATTACCACGTGGTTCGACTGTGCTCGACTTTGCCTATCATGTGCATACTGAAGTGGGTAACAAGTGCTATGCAGCACGGGTGAACCAACGTTATGTGCCTCTAACCTATACCCTAAAAACTGGGGAGCAGGTCGAGATTTTAACCAAGAAAGATCGTGAACCGAACCGAGATTGGTTGGTGAACTCGCTGGGTTATATCAAGACGGCTCGTGCACGTGACAAGTTGCGTCATTGGTTCCGTCAGCAAGACCGTAGTAAAAACTTGGAAGTGGGACGTGAGATTCTGAATAAAGAATTGTCACGTTTGGCGATTCACCCGAAAAGTATCGATTTGAATGATTACTGCAATCATTTTAATGTGAAATTGGGTGAAGATATCTTGATTGGCTTGGTGAGTGGTGACATTAGCCTGCATGCCTTAATCAATCAGGTTAACCGTCATATGCACCTCGATCAGGATGAGCCTGAACTGGTGTTAAAACCGACATTGAACCCTCGTGCAAGTCATACGCTTTCGGCGCATGGTATTTTGATTGATGGTCTGGACAATGTAGAACTACACATTGCTCAGTGTTGTCAGCCTGTGCATGGTGAATCGATTGCCGGTTATATCACCCTGAATCGTGGCGTGAGTATCCATAAGGTCGCATGTCCGGATTATATCCGTATGATTGGACAAGAGCCTGAACGTGCGGTTGAAGCGGATTGGGAAATGCAGCCAACCCGTGGTCAAAGTGTGCAAATCGTGGTGGAAGCTTATGACCGTCGTGGTTTGCTTAAAGATTTGACTCAAGTGATTTTCTCAGACCAAATCAACATTCGTCAGGTGAATACGATTTCCGAAAGTGATGGTATTGCCAATATGAAGTTATTGATTGAAGTGAAGGGATTGGCGCAGTTGTCGAAACTGTTGGCACGTCTAGAGCAACAACCGGGCATTATCAGCGCACGTCGCTTGGTACAAGGTAGCTAAAAATAAAATTGTATAAAAAACCCGCTGCGTGCGGGTTTTTTATATTTTGGCTTTTATATTATTTCATGGGGAAATATAACTAAATCTATGATATTTCAAACGGTCAACATATATTCTGTAAAAAAAAAATCGTCAATGCTATAATCCGCGCCATTCTGAAATATATGTTTTAAAGGCTAAGGAAATACAGCGCATGGTGCTTATGAATATGTCTCGGCTGGTGATGAGCCGGGCCGATGAGGTATTTCCTGCCTTAGAGCAAATTCCTGCAATGCAGCGTCGCCGTTTGTCATTGGTGGCGAAGCTGGCTTTAAACTCGGCTATGCAGGTTTTGGCAAAACAGCGCGTTGACTATATTGTATGGGTTTCGCAGTATGGTGATGAAACCAAGACCCTGAAAATTTTAGAAGATGTGCTGCATGAGCAAACACCATCGCCGACGCAGTTTTCAACTTCTGTACATAACGCTGTATCCGGTCTGTATTCGATCTTATGCAAAGACGCTACTCCTTCAACCAGTTTAGCTGGTTCTTGGAATGATGCATTGATTGAAGCCTATGCTTGGCTCAAGACGATGCCCGAAGCCAGCCGCGCGTTGGTGGTGTATTATGATGAAGCCTTACCTGAACTGTATGCTGAACATCAGCCCTTTACTGCTTTTGCTATGAGCGCATTGGTTTCACTGCAACCTGAAAATTTAAAGCTGGATCTTTCTCACCATTCGGACATACAGACGTATTTTCAGCAGGCATTACAATTTTATCATTTCTGGCAAGATGACAGTCAATTTGAAAGCGCTGCGTGGACAAAATGCTGAACTTAAAAAATATCAAGAAAAAAGCCAATTATGTCTGGCGTGTCGGTGCGACAGGCTTTAGTTTTGCCAGCTTTGGAGCAGGTGGAGTAGCGATAGGTGGCCTTGTTGCGCCTTTGGTGAAACTCAGTACCCAAGATGAAGCCTTACGCATACAGCGCACGCAAAAAGTCATTAAGCACAGCTTTAAAGGCTTTACTGAAATGATGGTTAAGCTAGGCATTATGACCTATGAAGTTGAAGGGCTGGAAAAACTGCAGCACAGTCAGCAGGAGTTGGTGATTGCCAATCATCCGACACTGATTGACGTTGTGATATTAATTGGTTTAATGGAACAGGCAAATTGCGTGGTCAAACAGACGCTGTGGTCTAACCCATTTACCAAAGGCCCTGTGCAGAGTGCGGGCTATATTCTAAATGCAGGTTCAGAACAATTTATTCAGGATTGCGTGAACAAACTGCAGCAGGATAAAGCGGCATCATTATTGATTTTCCCAGAAGGGACACGGACTGAAAAAGATAAGCAGCTGAATGACTTTCAGCGCGGCGCTGCCAATATTGCCTTGCGCGCAGGTGTGCCGATTCGGCCAGTACTGATTACATGTACACCTTCGACCCTGACCAAAAATGAAAAGTGGTATCACATCCCAGAACAGCCTTTTCATATTCACGTGAAAGTTTTGGATGCGATCCAAGTGGAAGACGTATTGGATGATGTAACGGTCAATCCAAAAAATGTACGTCAATTAAATCAACAATTACAGTGGTTTTTTAACCAAGAGTTATCCTTAAATGAACAATCTTGCTGATGAATTGAAGCAAATGATTATTGATGTGCTTGCCCTAGAAGACATCACCATTGCAGACATTGAAACAGAAGCGCCTTTATTTGGCGACGGTCTGGGTTTGGATTCAATTGATGCATTGGAGCTGGGCTTGGCATTGAAAAAGCGTTACGGCATTCATTTAAATGCAGAGTCTGCAGAAACCAAAGAACACTTTAAATCAATTCAAAGCTTAGTGGCTTTAGTTGAAGCTCAGAAAACAGCATAAGAGGTTGCTATGCTTGCACAAGAAACCGTTTTAGAAAAATTGCGCGAATGGATGGACGAATTGTTTGAAATCGCGCCTGAAGATGTACAGCTTGAGTCCAATCTGGCAACAGATTTGGATGTAGACAGCATCGATGCGATTGATTTGGTCGTAAAGATTAAAGAATTAACCGGTAAGCAAGTAAATCCGGAAGATTTTAAAAATGTCCGCACCGTACAGGACGTTGTAGCCGTCATTCAGAATATGTCAGCTGAATGAATGCAGTTTTTAAAGGGATAGCAGTAATCGGATTGATTCTCTATCCTTTTTTTGTCGGCTATGGTTTGGCAAAAGGCCACTATTCATGGGTGAGTGTGCTGCTGATTGCACTGGGCATGATGCGCATGTTCAGCAAGGGCAATGCTTTGCTGTGGCCTTTGACCGGCTTTGCTATACTCTGCGGTGGGCTAAGCTTGATACTTAAAGATCATGCGTGGCTAAAACTGTACCCAGTCTGCATGAATGTGGGTGCTTTGATTATTTTCAGTATGACCTTAATCAAACCGCCATCCATGATTGAGCGCTTTGCGCGGTTAGCTGAGCCAGAATTACCGCCAGAAGGCGTGCATTGGACACGTCAAGTCACCAAAGTGTGGTGCGGATTTTTTGCTATCAATGCGCTGATTGCATTATGGACGGTGTATTTTGTGTCAATGAAGATTTGGGTGCTGTATAACGGTTTTATTTCCTATGTGTTGATGGGTATTTTATTGCTCGGAGAGTACTTGCTGCGCAAACGCCAGCAGCGATTGCATCAGGCGCAAAAATAGCGTCATTTTCATTTTTTTAATTTAGAAAATAATCACGGTTTAGAAATAACATTTATGTCTTGTCATTTTCAGCACCATCTGCATTCATCCCGAACTTTATGTATTCAGTCTGATCTACGTGAAATTTCATTTCAGGATTTTTGGCAGGATGTTGCGCTGCAGGCAATTCAGATCCGCATGTCATCTGAACCTGTTTGGGCGCTGTGGGAACAAGACAGCTATGAGTTTTTGGTGCTGCTATTTGCTGCTTTGCAGGCAAAAAAACAGGTATTGCTGCCGCCCAACCGTGTCAGTGACTTAGAAAAAGAATTGGCTGCCGAGCAGATCTATTTTTTAAAACGCAGTGAAATCTCAGATAAAAAACATCAAGAAACTTTTGAATTTGATGACGCCTTTTTAAATCAGGCGCAGGTGTATTTTTATACCTCAGGCTCTACGGGCCAACCGAAAAAAATTCCTCGTACCTTACAGCAGCTGTTTAATGAAGTTTGCGGCCTAGATGCCAGCTTTGCTTTGCCCGAACAGGCCGTCGCAATTGCAACAGTCAGCCATCAGCATATCTATGGCTTATTGTTTAAACTGCTGTGGCCTTTAGCGAGTGGGCGCAGCTTTTATCAAAAGCAATTGGCCTTTCCAGAAGATGTAGCAGATATTCAAAAGAAAATCGCGCATTTACTGCTGCCAAACTATGTGATTTCCAGCCCAGCCTTGCTTAAACGCTGGACCAAGGATGTACTGCTGCAAGACTGTATTATGGTGTATTCCTCTGGCGGCAAGCTGGATGCGGGTGTCCGCCCATATTTGAACAGTCCCATTACAGAAGTGTTTGGCAGTTCTGAAACAGGCGGAATTGCGCATCGTCAGCAGGATGATGCCTTATGGACTCCTTTTGCCAATGTTGATATTCAGGCTCAGGAACAGCAAGAATTGGCAGTCAAAACCAATCATGCATTTAGTACAGACTGGATTTTGACGGGTGATAAAGTCGAACTGACAGAAACGGCGAACCCTAAGGGTCCATTTCGATTGCTGGGCCGTTTAGACCGAATTGTGAAACTGGAAGAAAAGCGTTTAAGCCTCGATGCCATTGAACTGAAAATTTCAGATTTAGAGGCTGTACAGCAATGTCATGTATTAGTTTATGAAAAAGAGCACCGTCAAATTTTAGCCGCGGTGGCTGTGCTGACGGATGAAGCGCGTCAGCATCTGCAGGAAATGGGCAAAGCGGCATTCGTAGCGCATTTAAAAAAACAGTTAAGTGAAAAGCTGGAGAGTATTGCCATTCCGCGGCAATGGCGTTTCTTGTCTCTGATGCCGCAAAATGCGCAATCAAAACTCAATAAGCAGTATTTAAAGTCTTTGTTTCAGCTGATGCAGCTGCCTGTAGTTTTGACACAGCAGATACACGATGAGCAGCTTAATTTAGCGCTGGAATTCAGTCCTGAGTTAGAATGTTTTAAAGGACATTTTCCGAATTTTCCAATTTATCCAGGCGTTGGTCAAATTGGCTTCATTCAGCATTTTGCAAAGCAGCATTGGGCAGATTTGCAATGGTGCAATGGTTTTGAGCAGTTAAAATTTCAGGACTTGATTCGTCCTTATCAATGTGTGGATTTATCCTTAGTGCGAAAGGCGCACAAAGTCAGTTTTGAACTGAAACAACACGATAAAACATTGGCTTCTGGGCGGCTGCTGTTTGCTGTTTCAGCGGCAGAAGAATAAGCCGAGGGTATAAGAATGCAGCATTGCTTTGTAATTCCAGTTTATAACCATCCGCATTATTTGGCGGCCTTAACTGAACATCTAAACGTTTTTCAGTTGCCTATTATTATGGTGAATGATGGCAGTGATGCTGAATGTACAGCGGTGCTGCGGTCATTGGCTGCAGATAACCCTTTACTGGATTTGGTTGAGCATGAAGTTAATCAAGGCAAGGGCGGGGCGGTTATGACGGGGCTGCAGCATGCATATAAGCAGGGCTATAGTCACGCCTTGCAATTAGACTCGGATGGTCAGCACGATTGGAATGATATTCAGCGCTTTTTAGATGCCTCGACGCAGCATCCAGAAGCGATGGTGATTGGTCAGCCTGTATTTGATGCGACTGTCCCGAAAAAACGCTTATATGGACGTTATGCAACACATATTTGGGTCTGGATTAACAGCCTATCTTTTGAAATAAAAGACAGTATGTGCGGTTTTCGAGTTTATCCGCTGGCGCAGACAGTAAACGTACTGAATAGCGCTAAATTTCAGCCGCGCATGGGCTTTGACTCAGAAATTTTGGTGCGCTTGAAATGGGAAAATGTACATTTTGTGAATGTGCCTACGCGGGTCATCTATCCTGAAGATGGTATTTCGCATTTTAATGTTTGGCGAGATAATTTAGGAATGGCTCGCGCGCATAGCCGCTTATTGGGCGGCATGCTGCTGCGCTTACCCAAATTGCTGTATTACAAAGTGAAAGGCTAAGCGTGTCAGAGCAAAAAAAGACAGAAAAAAGCACTCCCAAATGGAGCAGCATCAAAGAGCGTGGCGGCATGTTGCCACTGATGCTGATGCTCGGCTTTTACCGATTGGGTGGACGCTGGCTGTGCAGATTGGTGCTGTATTTTGTGATTATGTGGTATTGGCTGTTTTCAAACACAGCACGCCAAGCTTCTTTACTGTATTTAAAAAAGCTGCATCATTTTGCAGGCAGTCAATCGCCTTTT
Source organism: Acinetobacter sp. CFCC 11171 (assembly GCF_003268405.1). Classification (NCBI taxonomy): domain Bacteria; kingdom Pseudomonadati; phylum Pseudomonadota; class Gammaproteobacteria; order Moraxellales; family Moraxellaceae; genus Acinetobacter; species Acinetobacter sp. CFCC 11171. The sequence continues at coordinate 47,197 of NZ_LQXP01000026.1, forward strand.
GCGTCTGAGCCGCATATGGGGCAGACCTATACGCATTTAATGCAGTTTGGCGAATGCATTTTAGATAAAATTGAAGGCTGGCTGGGCAATGTGGCTGAGCAGGAACTGCAATTACATGGGCATGAACATTTCCGTGCGCATTACCAAAAAGGCGCAGTGATTGTTGTTTCACATTTTGGCAATATTGAGCTGCTGCGTGCGGTGAAGTCTGAACATGCACAAAAAATTAATGTGCTGGTCTATCAAAAGCACGCGACAAAATTTAATGAATTTTTAAAGAAGCTGAATGAGCATGCAGATGTGAATTTGGTTTCGGTAGATGAGCTGGGTATAGAAACCGCATTGATTTTGCAAGATAAGCTGGATCAAGGCGAATGGGTGATTGTGGCTGCCGACCGTGTGCCTGTGCAGTCTGGCCGTGTCCAGCCTGTTGAGTTTTTAGGGGAACAGGCGCTGTGGCCGCAAGGCGCGTGGATTTTGGCAAGTTTGCTGACAGCGCCCGTTTTGGCGGTGTTTTGCTATCGGGTGCAAGCGCATTTTGAAGTGCATATTCATAAAGTGGCAGATCAGCTGAACTGGCCGCGTAAAGAGCGCATGCAAGCCATGCAGCAGACCACTCGGCAATATGTGCAGCTGCTGGAACAGCATTGCATGCGTGCGCCGTATCAATGGTTTAATTTTTATAATTTTTGGAATAAAGGATAAGTCTTGTGTTAACGATTGGGGAATTCGCTCTCAGCATTGAAGATATTGTGGCTGTTGCGCGTAAAGAACATCAAGTAGCACTGCCTGCTTCAGATGAGTGGAATGCATTGATTCAGCGCGGCGCAGATTTTCTCGATCAGTTATTGCAGGATGAAGGCGTTATTTATGGCGTAACCACAGGCTATGGCGATTCTTGCCTTGTGGAAATTCCACCGCATCAAGTAAATGAACTGCCTTTGCATTTGTCACGCTTTCATGGCTGCGGTATGGGCCAAAATTTGGATTTAATCACCGCGCGTGCAGTGGTCGCAGTGCGTTTATGTTCGCTGGCACGCGGCTATTCAGGTGTATCGCACGCCTTGCTGCAGCGTTTGGCGTGGATGCTGAATGAAGATGTGATTCCCGTCATTCCATCGGAAGGTTCTGTCGGCGCTAGCGGTGATTTAACCCCATTGTCTTATATTGCGGGTGCGCTGGTAGGCGAGCGTGATGTGTATTATCAAGACAAGATTGTACCCATTGCAGAGGTCTATGCCGAAAAAGGCATGCAGCCTTTAGTGATGCGCCCTAAAGAAGGTTTGGCCTTGATGAATGGTACAGCGGTGATGACTGCCATTGCGTGCCTGAACTATAAAAAAGCAGAACAGATTGCCTTGGCTAGCACCATGGTAACGGCATTGAATGTCTTGGCGCTGGAAGGAAATCCAAGCCATTTTGATGAAGTACTGTTTGCGCAAAAACCACATCCAGGTCAGCAGCAAATTGCAACCCAACTGCGTGTATGGTTGAACAGCCAAGTGCAAACTGAACATCAAAGTTCACGTCTGCAGGACCGTTACTCACTGCGCTGTGCACCGCATATTATTGGCGTATTTGAAGACTCCAAAGTGTGGCTGCGCCAGTTTATTGAAAATGAATTAAATTCCAGCAATGACAATCCATTGATTGATCCGGTGAATTTGCGTGTACTGCATGGCGGACATTTCTATGGCGGTCATATTTCGCAGGCCATGGACAGTTTAAAAATCATGATTGCCAATATTGCAGACTTGATGGACCGCCAGCTCGCGCAATTGGTCGATTACAAAATGAATAACGGCCTGCCGCGCAACTTGACGGGTTCAAGCCCAGAACGCATGCCGTTGAATCATGGATTTAAAGCCGTGCAAATTGGGGTGTCGGCATGGACAGCAGAAGCGCTGAAACAGACTTTGTCAGCATCCATTTTTTCTCGTTCAACTGAATGTCATAATCAAGATAAAGTCAGTATGGGAACCATTGCAGCGCGTGATGCGAGTCGTGTGATTACGCTGACTGAACAGGTAATGGCGGCATTGAGCTGTGCTGCGGTGCAGGCGGTTCAATTGAAAGGTTTAGATACAGAACTCAGTCTAGTATTAACAGCATTTCAACAGTGGGTGCTTCAAAGCTTCAACTATGTGGAGGAAGATCGCCCTTTACAAAACGAGCTGCAGGCGCTGGTCAACCGTTTTGAAAATTTAGAACTTTTGAACAGCATTGCTGTATAAGCCAAGGATAAAGCGATGCATGCAGATGTGATTATTGATGTTCCTTTTCATGATGTGGACACCATGAATGTGGTTTGGCATGGGCATTATTTAAAATATTTTGAAATTGCCCGCTGTAAGCTGCTGGATCAGTTTCATTATAACTATACGCAAATGCGTGATTCAGGCTATGCATGGCCTGTAATTGAAAGCCATGTGCGCTACGTGCAGGGCATCGAATTTGAACAAAAAATCCGTGTACGCGCAATTTTAAAAGAATGGGAAAACCGTCTGAAAATTGAGTATCAGATTTTTGATGCAATTTCGGGCAGACGCCTCACTAAAGGTTATACCACGCAAGTGGCAGTGAAGATTGCAACACGTGAAATGTGTTACCAGTCGCCTCAAATTTTATTGGACTGTTTAAATGTATGGTCTGAATTTAAAGCGGAGTAGTAGGATGAATATTCGATCTCCTATTTTAAAAGCAGTATTGCCGCTGTGTTTGATTACAGCTTCTGCTCTGATGACATCTGCAGGTCATGCGCAGAATACTGAATTGAAGCAGGTCTTTTCACAGTTGGCGGCTACACCAGTGGTACGCGCCAATTTTGAACAGCAGAAAAAATTGGCTTCGCTGAATAAAACCTATGTTTCGAAAGGCGAAGTGCTGTTCAGTAAAAATCAGGGTGTGTTGTGGCAAATACAAAGCCCTGTGAAAGCAGATTTAATCGTGACGCCGCGTAAGCTGGTGCAAAAAACGCAGCGCACTTCAAGCCAAATTGCAGTTGATAAAACGCCTTATGGTTCTGTTGCGACCATGTTTTTACAGCTGATGTCTGGAAATGAAACTGCACTGGCAAAAAACTTTAATGTGGTTTCAGCCAATTACAGTCCTGCACAGTGGAATGTGGTGCTGACGCCAAAGAGCAGTTTATTTAAAAAACTGTTTGTCCGTGTTGATGCTCAAGGTCAGCGTTATGTGAACCGCATTGTGATTCAGGAACAGGCCAATAACAGTACGGTCATCCGTTTTAGTCAGCAAAGCGCTCAACCTCAAACTTTAACGGCTGCGGAAAATGCGCTTTTCCAATTGGCAAAATAAATTTACCGCCATTTGGCTGGTCATACTCTGTGTCATTGCGGTTGTTTTAGCTGCGGCATGGCTGAACAATGGCATTAAAATTCAGACCAATATTTTTGCCTTGCTGCCAGAAACACATCAAGATGCGAATCTGGAGCGTGCGCAGAACTATGTCAGCAATCAGCTGAATGACAAAGTCTTTGTGGTACTGGATGCTCAAAATGACCAGCAGCTGGATCAAGCCACAAAAGTACTGAAAACGCAGGCCAATCAAAGCCAGCTATTTCAGTCTGTACGCCCTCAGCTGGACTATGACAAATTTGCCAAACTGCTGTATCAGCACAAGGCAGGGCTGTTAACCCAGAGCGATCGTGAACTGCTGCAGCACAAAGATTACGCGGCATTAGCAGAGCAAGGCTTATTGCAATTGATGAGTCCGGGTATGCCAGTCACGGCGGAAATGCTGCAAAGTGATCCGCTCTTGCTGTTTCCACGTTATGCGATGGGGCTTAGCGCGTTACAGAACAATTCGGATATTAGCCTAGAACAAGGCTTTGCCACCAAGCGCGATGAACAGGGCATTTCCAGATTGGTGGTGCTGCAGCTTAAGAACAGTCCTTACAGCATTGCCTATCAAGAACAGACCGATGCTTTTATTCAGCAGATGAATCAGCAGCTGCGCCAATTGCAGGTTAAACCGCATTGGACAGGAACACTGCTGTTTGCGCAATTTGGCACAAACTCTGCGAAAGAAGAAATTTCGACGATTGGTGTCGGTTCAACCCTAGGCATTCTGCTTTTGGTGTGGTTTGGCTTCCGTTCTATCCGCCCCATGCTGACAGAAATGGTCGCTGTGGGAACGGGCAGCTTGGTTGCATTTGCCGTTACATATAGTATTTTTGGCGAAATTCATTTAATGACTTTGGTCTTTGGCGCCAGTTTGATTGGTGTCTGTGTGGATTTTTCATTTTACTTTA